>JBIOVW010000530.1:0-3991 GCA_044867945.1 Nakamurella sp.
CTCTTTCTCCGAATGGAGTATTAGATCCGCATGATTTGATTTATTGGGGCCCTAAAGACGTTCTAAACTTGCCTAACGATTGGGTCGTCGAAAAAGGCGGCCGCGACGATCGCGGCGACCGCGCTGCGGTCCGTCATCGACGCCCGTCGGATGCGGACGTCGACCGTGTCAGTGGTGCGGATCATGGGATTCTCCGTTCGTCGGAACTTCTTCGGGAGAACCGTCTCGCACCCCGTTCGTTCGTCGCATCGGTAGAGCTACCTATTGCCGATTCGCTCGGGGATGATCTCGTGCTGCACGGCGAAGAGCGCGGCCGCGGCTCGGCTCGAGACGCCGATCTTGGCGTAGATGTGCTGGACGTGATGCTCGGCGGTCCGGCGCGAGATCACCAACCGTCCGGTGATGTCCGCATTGCTGCATCCGGCCGCGACCAGCGCGAGCACCTCGATCTCGCGGTCGCTCAACCCGCCGGGCCGGGGCCGCGCGGGTGCCCGCCCGCCGTGGCCGGCCTCCGCGAGAACGGCCGCCGCTGCGTCGTGGTCGAAGCGGCCGGCTCGGGTTTCGTCGCGTAGGACGGCGGCTGCCTGTTCCGGCGTCAGCGCCGGCCGGTGCGGACGGGCGTGCAGCATGCCGGCGAACGCGTCCGCCACGGCCAGGACGCGTGCCCGCAGGGGCAGCGCCGCAGCCGTACACCCGCGGTGGTACCCGGAGCCGTCGAGCCGCTCGTGGTGCATGCCCACGATGACCGCGAGCGGTTGCAGCGCCGGGGAGGTGGCAAGGATCCGCTCGGAGTAGTAGGCGTGCATCCGCACCTGCTCGCGGTCCATCCGGGTGAGCGGCCCCGGCTTCTCCCACACTCGATTCGAGACCCCGACCCGCCCGACATCGTGCAGCAGGCCGGCGATCTCTACCTGACGGACAACCTCCTCGCCCAGTCGCAACCGGCGCGCGGCTCCCGCGGCCAGTCGGGCGACCTTCCGCGAATGACCGTGCAGCGAAGGGACTTTGATGTCGGCCAGATCACCGAAGGTGGTCGCCAGTTCCAGCATGCCGCCCGCTGACGTGGTGAGCACCGGATCGGGTTCAACGGTGAGCATGCGGTCATGGTGGTCGACGTTGTCGTCGACCTCGGCGAGGATCGACTCCGGGTCGGCGGTGAAGGCATCGACCACCGCAGGGTCCAGGATCCCGCCTGCTCGTCGGCGCAGCGCCGTCACCGCACCCTCAGGGCCGCCGAGCTGCCCGAAGAAGGCGGCGTCCATCGCGGCGCGGGCGACCCGCGAGGCGATCGCGATCTCGTCGGCCCGCAGGCCGGAGGGCACGTACCCGCCCGACCACGACTCGTAGACGTGGTACAACGCCTGCTGTGTCGAACGCGGCAGACCAAGCCGTCGGGCGGTGTCCCGTGCCACCTCGCACACCCCGACGTCCGTGCGCCTTCCCCATTCGGCTCCTCCAGTCAGCGTGAAAGCCGTTACCTGGGCGGTCATCTCGCTGGTCATCCCGATGGTCATCCGCGGCAGGAAGGTCGCCACGATGTCGTTCGGGTCGGTGATATCGGTGTGCGCCACCGCGCGATTGAGCGCGAGATCGTCGCCGAACGCGGACGCCGCCTCGTGGGCGACGCCGACGCAGCCGATGTGCATGAGCAGCGCCGTGTAGAAGCTGTCCCGGACGTCGTCGTCGGTCAGGTTCAGGCGCCGCGCCAGCGCCGCCGCGACGAGGCAGGAACGCACGGCCGTCCCCGGCGGCAGGCCGAACCCGTAGTCGGCCACCATCGACAACCCACCGAGCAGGTCGACCAGCCGCACCGTTCCGGCCACCCCGGAATCCTACGCAACCCACCGGCCACGCGCGTTGCGCGGGGTTCGACCGACCGGCTCAGCGCTCGGTGACCGTCGCTTCGATCGCCTCGCCGCGGGCGATCAGCCCCGCCGCCTGGGTGAGCGGAACCTCGCGCAGCACGATCGAGACAACCAGGGCCACCAGCAGTATCGGAAGAAGGCCGAGAAAGTTCGGGGCGAGCGCGTCGGCGTAGCCATCGACGATCGCTGTGCGCAGGGGTTCTGCGGTGGCCGGCATGGTCGACGGCCCCAGCCCGTCGGCCATGGTGCCGAGACCGTCGGTCAGGCGGGCGGTGAAGGCGGCGCCGAACGCGGCCAGCCCCAGGGTGGCGCCGACCTCCCGGACGTGGTTGCTTGTCGACGTCGCGGTGCCGAGCATCGTCGCCGCGACCGCGTTCTGGGCCACCAGCACGACGTTCTGGATGATCAACCCGAGACCCGCGCCGAGGATGCCGAGCATTGCGCCGACGAACCACAACGAGGTGCCGCCGGCCAGCGTGCTCAACCCGGCGACCGCGACCGCGATCACCAGCACACCGGCCGCCAGCACCACCCGGTACCGTCCGGTTCGGCCGATGTACACCGCCGACGACTGGATGGTCATCATGATGCCGACGGCCAGCGGCAGCATCTGCAGGCCGGACCGGGCCGCCGACAACCCGGACGTCATCTGCAAGTAGGTGGGCAGCAAGGCAATCGCGGACAGCATGACGACCCCGGTCAGCCCCCGCAGCGCGAGCGCCCCCAGGAGAACCCGGTTCCGGAACAGTGCCGGCGGCAACAGCGGTTCCGCGGCCCGTCGCTCGATCGGGACCAGCGCGCCGATCGCGATCAGCGTGGCACCGGTGAGGCCGAGGGCAGGCCACGAGGTCCACCCGCCGGATCCGACGGCATCGGCCAGCGACACCACGGCGGTGGTCGCGGCCGACAGCGCCGCGATGCCGGCGTAGTCGATCGGCGCGGTCGTCCGGCGCCGGGGGGTGGCGAGCGCGCGGGCGGTGATCGCGAAGGCGGCGGCACCGACCGGGACGTTGATCCAGAAGCACCATTGCCAGCCCAGGCCGGGGGTGTCGGTGAAGAACCCGCCGACCAGCGGGCCGGCCACGGCGGACAGCCCGAACACGGCGCCGATCGGCGCCAGGTACCTGGCTCGCTCCCGCGCCGGCGCGATGTCGGCGACGATCGCCTGGGCCAGCACCATCAGCCCGCCGCCGCCCAGGCCCTGCACGAACCGCCAGACGACGAACGTGGTGAACGTCGTGGACAGCGCGACGCCCACGCTGGCCATGCTGAACAGCCCGATCGCCACCAGATACAGGATCCGGCGTCCGAACAGGTCCCCGAACTTGCCGTAGATCGGCATGACCAGGGTGCCGGCAAGCAGGTATGCCGTGGTGACCCAGGTCATTTGAGACAAACCGTCGAGTTCGCTGACGACCGTCGGCATGGTGACGGCCACCACGGTCTGGTCCAGGCTGGCGACGAGCACGCCGGCCATCAGCGCGACGACGACGAGCCGGATCCGGCGGGGGGTCAGCACCAGCGGCGGGGCCACATCGGGGATGACCGAATCGCCGGCCGGCGACGGCGCGTCGTCTCGGCGCCGCATCCGTCACACCGCGGCCACGGCGAGGGAGACCGCAAGGGCGGCGCCGAAGACGTAGGTGCCGATCGCGCCGATCAGCCGGGGAGTCGCCTCGGACGCCATGCTGCGCGAGCGAAGCATGCCGACGGCCTGCAGCACCCGGGACGCGGTGGCCCCCACGATGAGGACGGCGCTCCACCAGCCCGGGGCCAGCCACCCCAGCAGCAGGAACAGGACCATCAGGGTCGGCACGTACTCCGACGTGTTGCCGTGCGCGCGGATCGCGATGAACAGGCGGTCCGCCGGGTCGGTCGGCAGCTGGGTCCCGCCCTCCTTGGCCCGGATGCCGCGGATCCGGGACACGTTGAAGCCCAGCAGGAACAACATCAGGGCGAGAATGGCGGTGCACACCAGGGCGATGGTCATGCGGACTCTCCTGTCATCCGGGCGTGCGGCAGCACGCGGTCGAGAACCTCGGCGCACAGTCGGGTGCCGAGCAGCGCGTCGGCCTTGCGCAGGGCGCCGAGGCTGGTGATGGTGACCTCGATCAGGTAGGGACCGA
>JBIOVW010000531.1:0-3394 GCA_044867945.1 Nakamurella sp.
ACCTCGCTGCGATCATCACCTCCTCGGGACCGACCGCCATAGTCCGCCCTCCCCAAACGGCCGGCCCGCGGCTCACCAGGCGGACCGATGTCGGCCTCAGCAGGCCCGGATCCTCCGATCCCGCATCCGGAGTTCGACCACTCTGGTTGGGGTCGAGCGCGGCGCGGCGGAAATTGTACTGGTGACTACCTGTTGCCCTGCTCATCCACCCTGCGGCGATCGATCATCGACTCTTCTTCTCAGCCTGGAAAGGTGAGCGCTGCAGAGTTACAGGATGGTGGTGAACTGGGCGGCCCATTGTCGTAGGGCGGCGGTGGCCCGGTCCCACAGGCCGGTGACGAGCAGGATGCCGACGGTGATCATGGCGGCGCCGCCGACGCGGAGCAGGGTCTGCTGGTGGCGGCGGAGCAGGTCGACGGCCCGGGTCATCTTGGCGAAGGCGACGGCGGCGATGAGGAACGGGATGCCGAGGCCGAGTGCGTAGGTGAAGGCGAGTAGTCCGCCTCGGCTGGCGCTGGCTTCGGTCAGGGCCAGGGAGAGGACGACACTGAGGGTGGGGCCAATGCATGGGGTCCAGCCGAGCCCGAAGACGATCCCGAGCAGTGGTGCGCCGGCGAGTCCGACGGCCGGCATCCGTTGCAGCCGCATTTCCCGGCGGCCGATCGGGAGGAGTCCGGTGAACATCAGGCCCATGGCGATGGTGATGACGCCGACGGTCCGGCTGATCTGGGTCTGGTAGGTGACCAGGGCTTGTCCGACGGTGCCGAAGATGACGCCGGCGGCGACGAAGACGCTGGCGAAGCCGAGGACGAACAGGGCTGCACCGGCGAGGGTGCGGCGGGGTCGGGTGTGGCCGGCGACCAGGTCGGCGGCGCTCATGCCGCTGGCGTAGGCGAGGTAGCCGGGCAGCAGCGGCACCACGCAGGGGCTGAAGAACGACACCATCCCGGCGAGCAGGGCCACCGGCAGCGCGATGATCATCGATCCGGTGACGGCGTTCTGCATCCAGTCGGCGATCTCGAGAGGCAGCATCGCGGGTCCGCCTACTTGCCTTGGGCGACGTCGTCGATCAGGCCGAGCAGGGTGGTCTGATCGACCACGCCGACGACCCGGGCGGCGATCCGACCGTCGGTGTCGATCAGCAGGGTGGTCGGGATCCCGTTCGGTGGCAGGGTTCCGGCGAAGCGGACCAGCTGCTCACCGTTCGGGTCGTAGATGTGGGGGTAGCCGATCTGGAAGGCCCGCACGAACGCCCGCGCCGCGTCGGGGTTGGTGTCGCGGATGTTGAGGCCGACGAACGCGGCCGTCTTCGCCGTCTTCTCACTGGCCTCGGCCAGGTCCTTGGCCTCAAGCCGGCACGGCCCGCACCACGACCCCCAGACGTTGATGACGACGACCTTGCCGGGGTAGTCGCCGGTCGACACGGTGCCGGTGCCGCTCAACGCCGGACCGGCGGCGACCGGCGCCGGTTGCCGGTCGGCGACCGGGATCCAGGTCAGCGCCTTGTTGACCTGTCCGGTGTCAGACGATCCGCCGAGCTCACGGCTGCCGGTCCGCGTCACCACGTCGACCTCTTCCCGGCCGCACGCACCCGCCAGCACCATGGTGACGACCAGCGCCGCCACCAGCCGGGCGGTGTGCCTGGCGGGGGTCCGCCACGTTGGGGTGCGCATGTCAGAACTGCCAGGCGGTGACGGTGACGAGCACGGCGACGATGAGCAGCCAGCCGGCCAGGATGGCGCTGTGGTTGCGTCCGGCCACCCCGACGGCCCGGTCGAGGGTGTCGGGGAGGCGGTGCCGGATCCGGCCCAGGTTGGTGATTGTGACGTACCAGACGATGGCGAACGTCGCCGCCCACGCGGCCATGCAGTACGGGCAGAGGGCGTGGATCACGGTCAGGCTCTGCACCATCAGCCAGGCCACGAACACGGTGCCGAGCACGGCACCGATCTGCAGGCCGGCCGTGTACCAGCCGGCGAGCCGGCCGCCGGCGAGGAGCATCGCCCCGGTGGCGGCGACCACGGCGAACCCGGCGATCCCCAGGTAGGGGTTGGGGAACCCGAACACCGCCGCCTGCGGCGAGCTCATCACGGGACCGCAGGAGATCGCGGTGTTGATGGTGCAGGACGGGGTGTAGAAGGGGTTGGTCAGTAGCAGGTACTTCTCCACCGCCAGCACGAACGCGGCCGCGAACCCGACCAGCCCGGCCACCAGCAGCACCCACGCCACCGTCCGGGTCGCCACCACCGTGGCCGTCCCGGTCACGTCCAACTCAGACAGGTCGGGGTCCGCGTCTGCGGCTGGCCTGGCCCGGGGAGGTGTTCGGGTCACTGCTGGTCCAGGGCCTGGTCGAGGGCGGTGGTCAGGTCGTCGTAGGACTTCGGCTCCAGCCGTTGCCCGTTGACGAAGAACGTCGGGGTGCTGGTGACACCCATGGCCGTGCCGTCGTCGATGTCGGCCTGGATCCGCGCCTTGGTGGCGTCGGAGGCGTAGTCGGCGTCCCACTTGGCCATGTCCAGCCCGAGGTCTTGGGCGTACTGGCGGAACCGGTCGTCCATCGGGACCTGCTGCTCCCCCCACTCCGCCTGGGTCTCGTACATCTTCTTGTACATCGCCTCGAACTGGTCCTGCTGGGCGGCGGCCTCGACGGCCCGCGCGGCCCGGTCGGCGTTGAAGTGCCCATCGAGCGGGAAGTAGCGGACCACGAACGACACCCGGTCGCCGTAGGCGGCTCGGAGCTGCTCCACCGCCGGGAACGCCGCACCGCAGGCCTCGCACTCGAAGTCGAGGAACTCCACGAAGGTCACCTTGCCGTCGGGCACATCCGACAGCCGGTGCGAGTCCTCGCGCACGGTTACGTCGGCCGCCGAAGCTGTGGGCGGTTCGTTCCCGCTCGTCGAGCGGACCTGCAGGACGACCCCGATGCCGATCGTCAGCAGCACCACCCCGGCCGCGACGGCGGTGATGATCCGGTTCCGCTTCTTCGCCCGGGCGGCGGCCTGCTGCTCGGCGGCGAGCCGGGCCCGTCTGCTCGCCTGGCTGGACTGGTTGGGACCTGGGTTCTTGCGTCGGCTGGCCATGGGCGGTGAGTCGACTCCTTGATCGTGGGACAGGTGCTATTGGGATGGGTGCTCTCGGTCAACGGCTGGGACCGCGGATTGGTTGCCTAGGCGCAGCAGCTGCAGCCCGGCTGACAGCCGCAGCTGTCGGTCCCGGTGTCGGCGCTGGGAGTGGGTGGGGCCATCGTCAGCACGGTTGCCTCGTGGCAGACCGGGGCGCCGGCCCGCGGCGTCAAGGTCAGCAGGGCGACTGGCGCGCTCCGGGCGGCAGCAAGGGGCGCGGCAGGGGGAGTCGGTGTGGTGCGGGCTTGGCGGGGGGCGCGGACCGCGGGGCG
>JBIOVW010000532.1:0-9878 GCA_044867945.1 Nakamurella sp.
TGCTTGGCCACGTATAGACCGTTGCGGTGGTAACCCGCGGCGGTCAGCGCCGCGGCCGCGGCGTCGGCGTCGCCGGTGACCGCCGGCGGGTTCCCGTCGTCCGGTTCGTCGCTTTCGGACGGCAGCGCGACCTGGGACGACACCGCGGCGCCTCCGTCGGACCAGCCCGCGGTGAGCTCGTCGGCCAACGCGGCGGGATCCAGACCGGCGACGATCGCCGTGCGCACGTCGGCGTCCGCGGTCGGCCCGGCCACGGTGTTGAGCACGAGCTGGACCGACGACGGGGTCGCGAGCACGGTCCGTTGCTCCCCCGGCACCTGGTCGGCGATGTCCCGAGCGGTCGCCGCGGCCGGCGACAACCACAGCACCTGTACGTCGCCGCGGTTGAAGGCGGCGAGCAGCTCGCCAGGAATGCCCAGGCGAAGCACCACCGTCGACGCTCCGGGCTGTGTCGCCCAATACTTGTCGTTCCGGGTCAGGGTGACCTGGCCGGTGACCGCGTCGTACGACGTCATCCGGTATTTGTTCGCGGCCAAGGGGAGGTCGTTGTCCAGGGCGGACGACCAGCCACCAGGCGAATCCTTGAGCAGGTGGCTGGGCAGCAGCGGGGAGAACAGGTTGCGCCACTCGGGGAAGGGTTGGGTGAACTCGACCTCGACCGTCTTGCCCGCTTCCCGCGAGCGGATCGCGCCGATCAGCCGATAGCCCGCCGAGCCGACCGTGCCCGGTTGGACCAGCAGCTGGTCGCGCAGGTAGGAGAAGTCCTCCGCGGTGATCGGGGTGCCGTCCGACCAGGAGGCGTTGCGGTCGAGCAGGTAGGTCACGGTGAAAGGTTCGAGGGAGGTGACGGCGACCCAATCGACGACGTCGGCGTCCGTCGACACCGAGCCGTCCGCGGCCATGACGAATGTCGACGGCAGCACCAGGGAGGCGACCGCCTGGGTGGTCGGCGAGTAGTCGGCGACGGCATAGGGATTGAAACCGGAGACAGGTCCGGCGGTGCCGTCCAAGCCGACGACCAGCGTGCCCGGGGCCGGTGGTGTTCTCGACACCGACGTCTCACCGGTCGGCGCGATCGGCGGCGGCAGGTTCGGTGGCGTGCAGCCGGTGATCAGCAGGCACGCTGCCAGCGCCGCCACCCATGCAGCCGCCACCCATGCAACGGCGCGTCCGGACCGCACACCCCGAACGACACCGCCGCGCACCACGCCGTTCACCCTACGGACCGGCTGGCACCGCTCCACCCGAATCGATTTGCCATGTTCGGCCCTTCTGGAACGATTCAGAAGGGTGGAAGGTGGCAAATGGATCGGCAGAAAGCGCGTCCGGGCGGATCGGGCATCCGGAGTCAGCGCGACCGGGAACGCAGCTTGGCCCGGTCGGTCGCGGCCAGCACCACCTTGCGGATGCGCGCGGACCTCGGCGTCACCTCGACGCACTCGTCGTCCGAGCAGAACTCCAGCGCCTGCTCCAGCGACAACGACCGCGGCGGGATCAGGTGCACCAACTCGTCGCCGGTCGAGGACCGCATGTTGGTGAGCTTCTTCTCCTTGGTGATGTTGACGTCCATGTCGTCGGCCCGGGAGTTCTCGCCGACGATCATCCCCTCGTACACCTCGGTGGTCGGCGTGACCAGCATGCTGCCGCGTTCCTGCAGGTTGAACATGGCGAACGGGGTGGCCCTGCCGGAGCGGTCGGCGACCAGCGACCCGGTCGGCCGGCCGCGCAGCTCCCCGGCGAACCGCTCGTAACCGTCGAACACGTGGTGCGCGATGCCGGTGCCGCGGGTGCCTGTCAGGAACTCGGTGCGGAACCCGATCAGGCCGCGGGAAGGCACGTGGAACTCCATCCGCACCCAGCCGGTGCCGTGGTTGCTCATGGCCTCCATCCGGCCCTTGCGCACCGCGAGGAGCTGGGTGACGGCGCCCAGGTACTCCTCGGGCACGTCGACCGTGAGCCGTTCGAACGGCTCCTGCACCACGCCGTCGACGGTCTTGGTGACGACCTGCGGCTTGCCGATGGTCAGCTCGAAGCCCTCCCGGCGCATGGTCTCGACCAGGATGGCCAGGGCCAGCTCGCCGCGGCCCTGCACCTCCCAGGTGTCCGGCCGCTCGGTGGTCAACAGCCGGATGGAGACGTTGCCGACGAGCTCGGCGTCCAGGCGGTTCTTGACCTGCCGGGCGGTGAGCTTGGTGCCGCCGTCCTTGCCGGCCAGGGGGGAGGTGTTGATGCCGACCGTCATCGAGATCGCCGGCTCGTCCACGTGGATCGGCGGCAGCGGTTCCGGGTTCTCCGGGTCGGCAAGCGTCTCGCCGATGGTGATGTCGGCGATGCCGGCGACGGCGATCAGGTCGCCCGCGGACGCCGACTCGACCGGAACCCGGTCCAGGGCCTCGGTCATCAGCAGCTCGGTGATCTTCGTCCGAGTCGTCGCGCCGTCCTGCTTGATCCAGGCGACCTGCTGGCCCTTGCGGATCTGTCCCTCTATCACCCGGCACATGCCGATCCGGCCGAGGAACGGCGACGCGTCGATGTTGGTCACCTGCGCCTGCAGTGGCGCCCCCGGCGTGAACGACGGAGCCGGGATCGCCTCGAGCAGGGTGTCGAACAGGGGGTCCAGGTCGGGCGAGTCGGGCATCTCGCCGTTCTCCGGCTTGGTCAGCGACGCGCGGCCGGCCCGGGACGAGCAGTAGACGATCGGGAACTCGATCTGCTCGTCGTCGGCGTCCAGATCCAGGAACAGAGCGTAGGTCTCGTCCACGACCTCGTCGATGCGGGCGTCCGGCCGGTCGGTCTTGTTGATCACCAGCACCACCGGCAACCGGGCCTGCAGCGCCTTGCGCAGCACGAACCGGGTCTGCGGCAGCGGACCCTCGGAGGCGTCGACAAGCAGCACGACGCCGTCGACCATCATCAGCGCCCGTTCCACCTCGCCGCCGAAGTCGGCGTGCCCGGGGGTGTCCACGATGTTGATCACCATGTCGCCGCGCCTGACCGCGGTGTTCTTGGCCAGGATGGTGATGCCCTTCTCCCGCTCCAGATCGCCGGAGTCCATCACCCGGTCGGTGACCGCGGACCCGACCCGGAACGCGCCGGACTGCCAGAGCATCGCGTCCACCAGTGTCGTCTTGCCGTGGTCGACGTGCGCCACGATGGCCACGTTGCGCAGGTCGTTGCGGGTGGACAGATCCACGGCGGTCGAGCTCCTTCTGTCGGGCGCCACCCTGGTTCGGGCGGCGGCCGAGTCTATCGACCCGGCGGCGCAGGATCGGGATGTCCTTGTCCAGCAGGCGCATCGCGTGCTCGACGGGCATACGGGTCGTCCGCGGCCTGCGCGAAGGTGGCATCGTGATCCGCACGGAGCGCCGCGACGTCAAACGTGGGTGCGAAGCGCGACGATGCCGCGAACTCCGCACGAGGCACGAAACGCCGTCGCCGACGCAGGGGAACCAGCTCGCCGATCTCCCGACCGTCCCGCGTGAGGATGAACGACTGGCCATGTTCGACGGCGTCCAAGATCTCCTTCGACCGCATCCGCAGGTCACGCTGACTGATAGCGGGTTGTGAGCTCATCCCACAACGGTAAGTCGGCAGCTGGTTGCCGGACGCGCAACCGACCGGTCCCGGTTAAGGTCGGGCATGGCCGGCGATACATCAGGTGACTACCCGCTCGGGCCGGACGGACTGCCCGATCTCCCGCTGCGCGTGCTGGAGGAGGACGAGAACATCCCGCCGCGGCCGGAGGAGGAACTGGCGGACCTGGAGCGCACCGACCCGCCGCCCCGCACGGCGGGTTGACCGACGCGCTCCGGTGGCACCGATCTGCCATATTCCGCCCCGGATTCGGCGAGACCGGGCTGAAGACGGCAAACCGATGGGTCGCGAGCGTCCCCTGGCCTCACAGCACCTTTGACAGGAAGTCTCGGGTACGCGGGTGCTGCGGGTTGGCGATGACCTCCTTCGGCGCGCCGGACTCGACGACCACACCCTGGTCCATGAAGGTCAGCGTGTCCCCGACCTCCCGGGCGAAGCCGATCTCATGGGTCACCACGATCATCGTCATGCCGCCGCCCGCCAGGTCCCGCATGACGTCGAGCACCTCACCGACCAGCTCCGGGTCGAGCGCGGAGGTGGGCTCGTCGAACAGCATCAGCTGCGGGTGCATCGCCAGCGCCCGGGCGATGGCCACCCGCTGCTGCTGCCCGCCGGACAGCTGCGAGGGGTAGTAGTCGGCACGGTCGCCCAGGCCGACCCGGTCCAGGAGGGTCAGCGCCTCCTCCCGCGCCTGCTTACGGGACCTGCCCAGCACCTGCACCGGGGCCTCCATGACGTTGCGCAGCGCGGTCATGTGCGGGAACAGGTTGAACCGCTGGAACACCATCCCGATGTCCCGGCGTCGCTGGGCGACCTCGGAGTCCTTCAGCTCGTAGAGCTTGTCGCCCTTCTGCCGGTAGCCGACCAGGTGGCCGTCCACCGACAGCCGGCCGCCGTCGATCTTCTCCAGGTGGTTGATGCAGCGCAGGAAGGTCGACTTGCCCGACCCGGAGGGCCCGAGCAGGCAGGCCACCTCCCCCGTCATGACCGTCATGTCGATGCCCTTGAGCACCTCCAGGCTGCCGAACCGCTTGTGCACCTGCTCGGCAACCACCAGCGGCACCCGCGCCGCCGGCTCCTTGGCCAAAGAATTCATGACGGTCACGACGGCCCCTCCCGCCGCGCCCGCGGCTTGACCTTCTGCCGAGCCCGGCCGACCGGGGCGGTGCCCCGGCCGAACCGCTTCTCCAGGAAGTACTGGCCCACGGACATCACCGAGGTGAACACCAGGTACCAGATGCTGGCCACGATCAGCAGCGGGATCTGCTTGTAATTGCTGCCGTAGATGAACTGCGCGGTGCCGAACAGCTCGTAGATCGCCGCCACCGACAGCAACGACGTGGTCTTGAGCATCGAGATCGTCTCGTTGCCGGTGGGCGGCACGATGATCCGCATCGCCTGTGGCAGCACGATGCGTCGCATCACCTTCAGCCGGGTCATGCCCAGCGCCTCCGCCGCCTCGGTCTGCCCGGCGTCCACCGAGGTGATCCCGGCCCGGACGATCTCGGCCATGTAGGCAGCCTCGTTGAGGCCCAACGCGAGCAGCCCGCCGACCAGCACCGGGATGAGCTCGGTGGTGTTGAAGTACAGGAAGTCCGGACCGAACGGGATGCCAAGGCTGATGAAACGGTAGAGCTGGCCCAGGAACACCCAGAAGATGATCTGGACCAGCACCGGTGTGCCGCGGAAGAACCAGATGTAGACCCAGGCCACGCCCTTCATGATCGGATTCGGCGAGAGCCGCATCACCGCCAGGATGATGCCCAGAATGATGCCGATCACCATCGCGGCGACCGTCACCCAGACCGTCAGCCACAGGCCGCGCAGGATCGGCTCGGAGAACAGGTACTGCCAGACCGTCGGCCAGTCCCACGCCGGGGTGGTGAGCAGGCTGTTGACCAGCATGGCCGCCAGCAGCAGCAACACCGCGGCGGACACCCAGCGCCACGGGTGGCGCTGGGGGACGGCCTTGACCGGAACGGGGGCGTTCCGCGGTGGGACCGTAGGGTCCTCGGTGGTGGTCACCTTCTGGCCACGGGGCTGTTCAGTAGATGGCGCCGTTGACGGCCGCGGTGTCGATCGCTCCGCCGCTCAGGCCCCAGTTCTCCAGAATCTGGTCGTAGGCACCGGTGTCGATCAGGTGCTGCATCGCCGCCTGCAGGGCGGGCGTCAGCTCGGCCGGCTCTTTCGGGATCGCGATGCCGTACGGGGCGGTGTCCTCGTTGCCACCGACCTTCTGGAACCTGTCCCCGGTGACCTTGACCGCGTAGTCGACGACCGGCGAATCGGCCATGTAGGCGTCGAGCCGGCCGGCCACCAGCGCGGCGTTGACGTCGGTCTGCGTCGGGAAGCCCTGTGACACCGGAGCCGCCTTGCCGGCGTCCTCACATGCCTTGACCACCGAGCCCTCGACGGTGGCGTCCGTCAGCTGCTCCAGTTGGGTGGTGCCGTTCTGCGCCCCCACCGGCAGACCGCACAGGTCGGTGACACTCTGGATGTTCTTCGGGTTACCTGCCGGGACCATGATCGACGTGCCGGCGGAGAAGTAGGTGACGAAGTTGACCTCCTGCTCCCGCTCCTTGGTGTCGGTGAACGAGGACATGCTGATGTCGTACCGGCCGGCGTTGAGGCCGGCCAGGATGCCGTTGAAGGTGGCCGGCTCGATTGTCACGCTCAGTCCGAGCACCTGGCCGAGCGCGTTGGCCAGGTCCATGTCCATGCCGATCGGGGTACCCCCGCCCTCGGGCAGGAACTCGTTCGGTGGGTAGGTCGGGTCGGTGGCCACGATGATCGTGCCCGACTGCTTGAACTTGTCCGGCAGCATGGCGTTGAGCGAGTCGACCTTGGCCAGGTTCAAGTTGAGCGAGGTGGGCGTCTCTTCGCCGGCCGCTGCCCCCGAGGACGCGGCGGCGGACCCGGCCGACGCCGGGGCGGATGTCGATCCGGGTGGTGTGGTGCTTCCCCCGCAGGCCGCCGTGACCAGCAGGATTCCCAGGGTTGCGCACCCTACGAGCACAGGACGTACGCGCGACTTCTTGATGGACAGCAAGACTTACTCCTGTCGAACGGCGATAGCGGCCCTCCCAAGACGGGCCGACGACATGTGCGCATCGTGCCACGCCGAACCCGATCGGAGTATTCCTTCGGGTCAATCGTTACCCGGTCACGCCCAGTGCGCGACGGAGATGGGGCACGAGCCCGCGGTCCGCGTCGAGCCAGTCGACGTCGTCCAGTTCGTCCGGGTGCAGCCAACGAACCTCGTCGTGCTCGGCCGGTTCGATCACCGTGGTCGGGCCGACCAGGCGCGCGGACAGGCAGCGGAGCACCGCATGGTCGCCCAGGTCGACGTCCGGTCCGATCCGCCCACCGATCTCGACGTCGACACCGAGTTCCTCACGCAGCTCGCGCTCCAGGGCGGCCACCTCCCGCTCTCCCGGGTCGGCCTTTCCGCCGGGCAGCTCCCACCGACCCGCGTGGGTCGCCGGGCGGGTGCGCCGAGCCGCCAGGACCCGACCGTCCTGCACGATCGCACCGGCCACCACCACGGTGACCTCGGCGGTGGCCAGCGCCGCGATCCCCAGCAGCGTCTGCTCGGCGCGCAACACGCGACGCCGCAGCCCGGGCCAGGCCACGAGGAAGGACGACCGGCGGCGCCCCGGGTCCAGCCTGACGTCCACGGTGACCAGCGCCCCGGCCGGGGTGTCGGCGACGAACAGCCGCAGGCGGCCTCCGCCCACCGGCCCGACCGGACCGGTCAGCGTCAGGACCGGCGGGACGAGTCGGGTGTCGGCGTCGTCGCCCGCCGGGGTCAGGTCGACGGCGATGCGGAACGTACCGGAACGCCTGTTCGCGACCGTGATGATGTCACCGTCGGTGAGCGGGCAGAACGGAGTCCCGCCCCGTCCGGCCACCTCGGCCCGGACTCCGAGCGCGCGGGCGGTCCGCGTCCAGATGTCCGCTCTCCGGAGCACCCGGGAGACCCTGTCCGACGGCGCGTCGAAGAGCATGGTGGCTCGCAGCGGGATCACGGGCGCCACCCTACGGACGGGGAAGGAACTGCGGGACACGTCGAGACAACATCGGCCGGGAGCGTCGACCACCCCTAATAGGTCGACGTCCCCGGCCGGATCGTCCCCGACGGGTTGACCGGTCGCCGATCGGTGGCTGGAGGCAGAGAGGACGTTCCCTTCGCCGGCATGACCCGGATCAGGTTCGACGGTCCAGGACTGCGTGTCCCGCTCTCAGCCCGGCGCACCGGACTCCCGTATCAGGCTCATCGTATGGCCCCCTCACGCTGTTCGCCCCGGTCCGTCCTCCAGAGGGGTGATCGGCGGGGTCGAACTGGCCCCGGATGGCGCAGTGGCCTTGGCGGCAAGCACCCCGAGCAACACGAGAGTGATCACCCCGAGGAGTGGGTAGACGGTGCCGAGCGCCGACTGCCAGCCCGGGCGGGACGCGGGCTGGTCGATGTACTGCTGCGCGATGAGCACGCTCACCACGTAGCTGCAGGTGGCGGCGAACCACGCCACCGTCAGCACACGCACCGAGGTCAGCCGCTGCCGGGGCCCGAACAGCCCCCACATGAGCAGGGGCAGCACCCACACCCAGTGGTGCGACCAGGAGATCGGCGACACCAGCAGACCGGTGATCTGGACGGCCAGGAACCCGGCGGTGCGGTCGCCGGCGCGGAGGCACGCCCACGCCGCCCACACACCCAGCACGACCGCAAGCGCCGCCGCGATCAGCCACAGCGCGGTGCTGTCCTCGCCTGCGAGCCGGGCGATCGCCCCGCGCAGGGATTGGTTGATGGCCGACCAGACCGGCCCGGTGCGGGCGGGATCGAACATCAGCGCGGTGAAGAACCGGGTCGTTTCCGAGGGCACGAACAGCAGCCCGACCAGGACGGTGCCGGCGAAGAACAGGACCGACCAGAGCACGGCCGACCAGCGACGTTGCAGCAGGTAGTACAGGCCGGTGATGGCCGGCGTCAGCTTGATCCCGGCGGCGAGGCCGACCGAGGCGCCGGCGAGCCACTCCTTGCCGGCGACCGCACCGGCCAGGAGCAGTGCGCACAGGAACAGGTTGATCTGGCCGTAGTTGAACGTGGTCCGGACCGGCTCCAGCCACAGGCCGAGGGCGGTGATGGTGACGACGATGCCGCGCAGGTTCGCGATCGGATTCGGCGCATCCGGACCGGCCCGGCCCAGCAGACGAAGTGTCGCGTAGGCGATCAACCCGATGGCACCGAACGAGGCGATCTGCCAGAGGATCCGCAGCACCGTCCACGGCAGCCAGGTCATCGGCGTGAAGACGATGGCCGAGAAGGTGGGGTAGGTGAACGGCAAATGCAGCGGCTCGGAGAAGAAGTCGTAAAGGGTGCCGTCGGTCAGGTGCTGCGCCCCCTCCAGGTAGACCCGCAGATCGACCATCGCGAATGCGTCGCTGCCGGCCAGCGTGGCCAGGACGTGCAGGACGCCGGTCAGCGCGAGCAGGACCCAGGGCGCCCACGATGAGGCCACGAAGCGCTGCATCGCAGCCAGCACGCTCGACCTCCAATTCCGGCCCGATCACGGTCAGTCGGGGCCGGACCGATCGTAGGTCCCGCCCCCTCCCAACGATGGACGTCCGCTACACGGGGGTCCCTTCGGACAGCCCCCGGGACGTCCCGCTTCCGCGCGCCAGGGCTTTCGCCGTCGGAGGAACGACACCGGCGCCGGAATAGGCGGGCGTACGTTGAGGCCACGAAACAGCCCGCAGGTCCGGAGGACGCCATGGCCCGCTCCCGCAGGAAGACTGCAGATGCGCCGGTCCCGGACCGGATCACTGTGCCCGACCTGGACGGCGTCATCGTCGCCGGCGCGCTGCGCCAGGCGGAACTGGTCGGATTCACCCTGGTGATCGCCGACCCACCGGCCGAGCTGGCGGTGCTGGCGAGGTCCGGTCGGTGGCTTGTGGCAAACCAGGAACCCGCCGCCGGCTCGACCCGGTTCCGCGGCGACACCGTCGTGGTCACGCTGCGCCGAGACGGTGGCGACGGGGCGGGCGACCGCGAGCCGCGTACTCCGGTGCCGCCGCGGCTGGCCGCTCGCGCTCCGCTGGACGACCCGCTCGACATGGACGATTCCGAGTCCCAGAGAAGTTGATCATGAAGAACGCGCCGGTCGCGGACGCCTTCGCCGGGATCAAGGACGGGGCGGTACAAGGCGACCGTCGACTGGCGGATCAAGGCGCTGACCCAACAGGAGCTGTCCGGCTACTTCCAGCAGAACTTCTCCGGAGCCAGC
>JBIOVW010000533.1:0-6080 GCA_044867945.1 Nakamurella sp.
ACATCGGCGTCGTCTTCGGCTTGTCCCACCAGCGGGTCCACCAGCTCATCGCCGGGGCCGGGGCTGGCGTGAACCTGGAGGGCGGGTTGGAACTGTGGATGCCGGAGGCATTGCACCCTGAAGTGCGACGCGTCGCGGTCGAAATCGTCGGCGAACCGGAACCACCGCACTCGCTCCCAGAGGGGATCGCCCGTCGTCGCGGGCACCATGTGCCGGTGGCTGCCGGGGACGGTTGACCCGCCCCTCTGAAGCCAGATCGAAGCGAGCCGCCGAGACACTTTCGGCAGCTCGCCTCGACCACCCCGCGGGGTTGCTCAGCCGAACTTCTCCCAGCTCCTGCCTCCCCACAGTCCTTGCGCGAAAACCTGCGTGTCGGTTTCGGATTGAAGGTCGTCAAGGATCAGCGTCCTCCCGTCGAAGGTCCAGGTCGCGCTGAACCGCACCCGCCCGTCGCCGCCGCAATCCGTTCCCCTGACGACCACCCTGCCGGATTCGACGGTGTAGGTGCCGTGGCACTGATCGGGCACATCGCGTTTGATGTCGTGAACGAACTGTCCGTTCTGGAACGTCATCGTGTTGATGCCGTCTGCGGCATTCGCCGCACCCGAATCGACCCCCGCGGCCAGCAAGTCCTCCGTGGACATTTCGGTCCGGTAGACACCCTCCGGGAACTCCGGCTCGACCGCATCGGGTTCGTCGATCCTGATCCACTCCCGGTCGCCCCATATCGCCTGGGGGTTCTTGTCTGTGCCGGACTGCACGTCGTCGAGGATCAGCGTCGTGCCGTCGAAGGTCCACGTGGCGCTGAAGAGGAGGCGCCCGCCTGGAGGCGCGCCGCAGTCGGTCAATGTGACGACCAACCTCCCGGATTCGACTGCGTAGGTGCCATGACACTCATCGGGCACATCGCGCTTGATTTCACCCAGCCATTGCCCGTCCTTGTACGTATGCGTGTTGATGCCGTCCAGCGCATTCGCCGTGTCGGGTTCGACTCCCACGGCAAGCAATTCCTCTGCCGACATCTCGGTCCGGTAGACACCCTCCTGGAACTCCGTCGGATCCGCACCGGTCGCTGGGACCGGCGTCTGCGTAGCGAGCGCCGGGGGTGCGCACGCCGTCACGGCGGCCGGTTCCGACGATGATGCCTTCAGGTCACGGATCGCCTGGATGAACGCCTTGGTATCGGAATCCGATTCCAGCTGCGCGTAAACCGGCTGGGTCGCCTTTTCGAACGCGGCCACGTTCTCCGTCGTGGTGACCACCACGGTCCCGCCGTCGGAGCAGTACCCGGTCGCCGCCGTGGGGGAATCGATCACCGCGCCGATGGCCCACTGCCTGGTGGCATCGGCGGCCTGTCGGAGAATCCCCTGCTGCGCCTCGGTAAGGCCCGCGAAGCTATCGGAATTCACCACCAGTGAATTCACCTTCGGGAACAGGTTGAGATTCCCGGTGGCCACCGCCGGTCGCGGCAACGAAACCGCAAACGCGAATGACGATTCCGCCCCTGCCACGGTACCGTCATGCACACCCGCGGAGAACTCGTCGCCCTGAACATCGTTGACGGTCGCGCCCAGCGCCTGGAACAACGCGTAGGTGGTGTCCGACCGCGGCGCGCGGATGGTGACACCCTGAAACTGCTCGGGTGTCAGCAGCGGCTCCCCGAACGAGAACACCTGCCGCATGGCCTCGGGAAGCAGCGCGAGCCCGGTGATCCCGACCGTGTCCAGCCCGGCGAGCATGTCGGTTGCGACCTGTGCCGACACCACCTCTGCCATCAGCTCCTCGCTGGTCACCAGGAACGGTGCGTTCAACGCCCGCAAGGAGGTCACGCCCTCGGTGTCCCACGCGCGGGACGGAATCAGGCCCATTTCCAGCTCGCCGCTGACCACCATGCGAGCGACCCTCTGGTCCCAGTCACGCTGGCCCTGTCCGTCGGCGTTCCACACGGGTTCGATGGTGATCTGGCCGGCGGACATGGCGTCGACCTGTCGGGCGAACTCATGGATCTGATCGGCGGCCGGTCGACCCGGGCCGTCGTCGGTGCCGATCCGCAGCGTCACCGGCACCGCGTCACCGCCGGCCTTGCTGCCCTCCTCGGCGCCTCCGCATGCCGTCGTTACTGACACCACCAGCGCCAGAACCGCCCATGCTGCTGTTGATCGTCGCACCGTCCTCACCCCTTTGATCGTCGGCTGATGACCACGACGTTAGGAAGTTCGGGCGAATCGGACATCGGGGCTGGCACCTGTCTTCGGTATCTGCCCAGTGTGGCTGGCCACACCCATCCGGCGGAAGTCAAGAGGGTGCTCGGGGTCGACCCGGGTGACACGGTCGGCGTGGATGTGCTGCGCTGAGCTCATGGAGCTGCGCATCGAGCCGGAACTGCACACCGCGCGGGTGGTGATCCGGCCCTGGCGACCTGCCGAGGCCGTACGGCTGTACGACATCGTCCGCCGCCGGGACGTCACGGCGTGGCTCGGCGATCCCGAGCCGTGGACCCGGGAGCAGGTCGACTCCTTCATCGAGTCGAACCGGCAGACCGCGGGGCTTCCGATCCGGCTGGCGATAGTCCCGGTCGAATCTGGGTTGCCGGTGGGGACGGTGATGATCGAGCTGTTCGCCAACGGCGACCCGCACCTGGGCTGGTTCCTGCACCCGGACGCGCAGGGGCACGGCTGGGCCACCGAGGCCGGGGCGGCCATGCTCGAGGTCGCCGTCGCGACCGGCGCGCCGCGGATCTGGGCCGGGATGTGGCCGCACAACACCGGGTCCGCCGGCATCTGCCGCCGGATCGGCATGGTCGACCTCGGCCGCCAGGACGACCCCTGGTACGGCACGATCGAGTACCCGCTGAGCCGGCTGTTCTGCGTGTGGCAACCAGACGCGGAGCACCCGTTGGACGTTCTCGCCCGGCTCAACGCCACAGTCCGCCGGGAGCACGCGACCGCCCAGCCACCGATCGGGCGGGACGGTGCGAAGTACCCCGGATCGGCCTGACCCCGGTCAGCCGCGCAGCATCTCCGCGACCAGGAACGCCAGCTCCAGCGACTGCTGGGTGTTCAACCGCGGGTCGCACGCCGTCTCGTACCGCCCGGCCAGGTCGTCGTCGGAGATCTCCTGCGCCCCACCCAGGCACTCCGTGACGTCCTCGCCGGTCAGCTCGACATGGATGCCACCCGGGTGCGTGCCAAGCTCGTTGTGCACCTCGAAGAAGCCCTGGACCTCGTCCACGATCCGGTCGAAATGCCTTGTCTTGTAGCCGGTCGGCGATTCATGGGTGTTGCCGTGCATCGGGTCGCACTGCCAGATGACCTGGTGCCCTGATGCCTGCACCTTTTCGATGATCGGCGGCAGCACGTCCCGGATCTTCGTGTTGCTCATCCGGGTGATCAGGGTGAGCCGGCCCGGCTGGTTCCGCGGGTCGAGCCGTTCCACGTATTCGACCGCCTGCTCCGGTGTGGTGCCCGGGCCGATCTTCAATCCGATCGGGTTGGACAGCAGCTGGGCGAACGCGATGTGCGCGCCGTCCAGCTGGCGGGTCCGCTCCCCCACCCACAGGAAATGTCCGGACAGGTCGTACAGCCGGGGCTCGTCGTGGGTCTGGTCAAGTCGCAGCATGGCCCGCTCGTAGTCCAGGAGCAGGGCCTCGTGGGAGGAGTAGATGTCCACCTGGTGCAGCGAGTGGGAGTTGACCCCGCAGGCACTCATGAACCGCATGGCCCGGTCGATCTCCATGGCCACCCGCTCGTACCGCTCGCCGGCGCGGGACGTCAGCACGAACTCCTGGTTCCACTCGTGCACCTTGGCCAGGTCGCCCATGCCGGTGGCGGTGACCGCGCGGACCAGGTTCATCGCCGCGGAGGAGTTCGCGTAGGCGCGCACCATCCGGGACGGGTCGGGGACCCGCGCCTCGGGGGTGGTCGCCAGCGAGTTGATGATGTCGCCGCGGTAGGACGGCAGGCCGAGCGCGTCGATCGACGAGGACCGGGGCTTGGCGTACTGGCCGGCGATCCGGCCCACCTTGACAACCGGCAGCGACGCGCCGTAGGTCAGCACGACGGCCATCTGCAGCAGGGTGCGGATGTTGCCGCGGATGTGCGGTTCGGTGTTGTCGACGTAGGTCTCGGCGCAGTCGCCGCCCTGGAGCAGGAACGCCTCGCCGCGGGCGACGGCGGCCAGCTGGTCGGACAGCTTGTCGACCTCGCCGGGCACGGTCACCGGCGGGACGGATTCGAGCACCGCACGGACCGCGAGCACCTGATCGGGGTCCGGCCACTCCGGCTGCTGCGCGGCCGGCCGGGCCAGCGCGTCGTCCAACCGGGTCCGCAGTTCGGGCGGCAGTGGCGGCAGGCTCGGCAGGATCTCCGCCGGGATGTCGATCGTCCAGTTCACTCGGCAGAGCCTAGTCGGCCGAGCTTCCGAGGCCGCCATTGAACACAGTTGGACGGCGCTGGGACCACCCGGCGACGGAGGAGCCGGGTTGTACAGCGCCCGGCCTGGTCGGCCGAGCTTGCGAGGCCGCCATTGAACACAGTTGGACGGCGCACAGCACAACGGCCGCCCGACCCGGATATCCCCGGGCGGAGCGGCCGTGTGCGGAACTGCGGTTGGACCAGGCTCAGACGGCCGGGGCCAGCGCGACGAGCTTGTCGGTGGTCGCGCGGTACTGGGCGAGCACCTTCTCGGCGAAGTCGAAGCCGGCGGCGGTGACGTCCTGCGCCTTGGGCAGGTCGGCGGGCAGCTCGAAGGCGGGCACCTCGACGGCCGGCTTCGGCAGCTCGGCCACGTTCTTCACGAACGCCTCGACGGCCTCGACGAACTGGTCCTGGACCTGGGCAACGGCGGCGAGGTACTGGTCGGCGGCCTTGGTGGTCTCGGCGATGTAGTCGGTCATGATGTTTCCTCTCGGTTTTGTGGGCATCTCCAACGTGCTGTGCTTAGTCTGCCAAGCTTTGCTTGGGTTGTCAAGCATTGATGCTTGGTAAACCACGCAAAGTTTTCGAAGACCCTCCGGCCACATCCGCACCCGCAGCTATCTACGGCTGCGGGTGTGGATTTCGCCGTCCGTTGAGCACGTCCTGCGCCACCTGCCAACGCGCGTAGGCCAGCCGCGCGTCGGCCAGGGCGTCGTGCCGGTCGGTGCCGGCCCGCGGAATCGGCGGGCAGCCGGCGGCCTCCCAGTGCTGCCGGATCTCCCGGGTGAGCCGCGGCACCTCCCGCGGGAGGTCGGGCATGGCCCCCCAGAGCTGGGCGACCACGACGTGGTCGTACGCGGCGAACCAGGCCCACAGCTCGACGGGCACGCCGGGGGCGGTGAGGAACGCGTAAAGCTCGTCCCGGATCGCCGCCCGCGACCGCCAGGCCGGGTCGGCCGGGGCCGGCAGCTTGTTCAGCACGTGCGAGCGCACCCACCCGCTCGCCCGCGCCGGGTCGAACTCGGTCGAGACGGCGTAGAACTCCCTGCCGTCCTGCGCGATCACCCCGATCGAGACCAGCTCGATGGTCTGGCCGTCCTCGATGAACTCACAGTCGTAGAAGTACCGCGCCACCGGGCCATACTTTTTGGGGACGGTCAAGTCGGGCTCAGCCGGCCTTGGTGCCCGGGAGTCGGGTGACGGTGCCCGGTCCGCGGCCCTCGGGTGGCACCGGAATGGTGCCGGCCGCCGTCGCCTCCGCCGCCGCCATGTCCTCCTTGACCTTGGTCGCGTACTTGTCGATGTACTGCTGACCGGACAGTTCCATGATCCGGTACATGATCTCGTCGGTCATCGACCGCTCCACGAACCGGTCCCCGGCCATGCCCTCGTAGCGGGAGAAGTCCAGCGGCGCCCCGACCTTGACGTGCACGTGCCCGGGCCGCCACATCTTCGAGCCGATCGGGTTGACCTTCTCGGTGCCGATCATGACGACGGGGATGACCGGCACGTTGGCCTCCAGGGCCATCCGGGCGACGCCGGTCTTGCCCTTGTACAGCTTGGCGTCGGGCGACCGGGTGCCCTCCGGGTAGATGCCCAGCAGGTTGCCCTCGTTGAGGATTCGCACCCCGGTCATCAACGCGTCGTGCGCCGCGGAGGCGCCGC
>JBIOVW010000534.1:0-5964 GCA_044867945.1 Nakamurella sp.
AACGCGTTCACCCGATGCAAATTTGGGCCGCACATCCTGCCATAATTCAGCCCGAACGAGCCGGCGTCCGTGCGGGCAACGACGACCGATAGGCGCCTGTCCCGACACGTCCAGTCATCGCGCATCACCCGAATGCAACAAGGCCGTGGGAGGGAAGGTTCGCAATGACGACCGACCTCCGCGCCCAGGGCGACGCACGGCGGACCTACTCCACCGCGCAGCTCTTCCCGGTGGTCGCGGTGCTGATGTTCGTCGTCGCCGGGGCCCTGTGGGTCCCGGTCGTCGAGATGTCCGGGGCCGCCGTCGAACCCGACCATCTGCTGCTGGGCATGCTGATCCTGTTCATGGCCTTCCTGGCCGGCGAGCTGTTCCCGCTGCACATCGAGGTGCGCCGGGAGACGCTGCTGGTGAGCGGGTCCGAGCTGCCCATGGTGCTCGGCCTGCTGCTGTTGCCGGCGTGGACGGTGGGCGTGACCCATATCGCGGCCGGGGCGCTGGTCTTCATGTTCCGCCGCGACAGCTGGCGCAACATCGCCGTCAACCTGTCGTTCATCGCCGCGGAAACCGGCACGGCCGCGTTCGTCAAGCTGCTCATCGCCGGATCCGATCCCTCCGCTGTGGGGATGGGCCTGCAGTATCTCGCCGTCGCGCTGGGCGTGCTGACCGGGGCGCTGCTCTCGGCGGTCGCCGTCGGCCTGACGTACCGGCTGCTCGGGCCGGCCGAGCCGCTCGGCAAGGTCATCGTCAGGTCGATGATCTCGGCGCTGGCCATCGTCACCTTCGCGCTCGTCGGCTACACCGTGTGGATGGCGGGGCCGTTCGGTCCCTGGCTGTGCGGAGCCCTGGCCTGCGTGCTGGCGGTGCTCTACCGCACCTACTTCGTGTTCCTACGCCAGCACGCCGACCTGACCCGGATGTACAGCTTCGTGCGCGAGGTCGGCCGGGTCGGACCGGCGATCGAGGACTGGCAGGCCGTGCTCGAGCAGATCCGCGACCAGTTCAACGCGGAGGTCGCCGTTCTGCGCCTGGACGCGGGCGACGGCACGCTGGCCGGCCTGGCGGTCGCCCCGGAAGGCATTCGCGAGGAAAGCCCGGTTCGCGACACCGACCCGATTCTGGTCGAGGCCCGGGACAAGGGTCGGGTCAGGGTGTCGACCGACCGGACCGCGGACACCGCGGTGCTCGCCGCGCTCGCCGACCGCCAGGCCTGGGACGTGCTGGTCGTGCCGCTGCGATCCGGCGACCGCGACCGCGGCTACCTTGAGTTGCGGGATCGACTCAGTCGCTGGGACCGGTTCCGGGACGAGGACCTGCGGGTGCTGGAGACCCTCGGCGGACATGTGGCGACCGCCCTGGACAATCTGCGCCTGCTGGATTCGCTTCGGCACGAGGCCTACCACGACGCGATCACCGGCCTGCGGAACCGGGTCGGCCTGACGGTCGCCGGCCAGGAAATGCTCGCGGCCGGCCGGGGCGGCGCGTTCCTGCTGGTCGAGCTGGAGGTCCTTTCCCAGGTCAACAACGCCCTCGGGCACGACCGGGGAGAGATGCTGCTGCGGATGGCCGGTCAGCGGCTGGTGGATCTGGTCGGACCGGACCGGACCGTCGCCCGGATCGAGGCGGACCGGTTCGCGATCCTGGCAGATCCGCTGCCCGAACCGGAACTGACCGCGTTGGGCGGTCGGGTCCTCGGCGCCGTCGGGGCCGGCTACTCGATCGACGGCATCGAGGTGGATCCGCAGCCTGCGGTGGGCATCGCCTTCGTGCCGGCAGGGGTGGTGGGGTTCGGCGCCGACGGCGGCCTGGAGCCGAGCACTCTGCTGCAACGGGCCGAGATGGCCATGCTTGCGGCCAAGGCCAAGCAGGAGCCGATCCAGATCTACCGGCCCAGCATGGGAGAGGTCTACCGGCGCCGGTTCCAGCTCGTCACCCAATTCCGGCAGGCCGTCGAGCAGGGCCGGATCACCGTGCACTACCAGCCCAAGGTCGACCTGGCCCACCGGGAACTGGTCGGGGTCGAGGCGCTCGTCCGCTGGATGCACCCGGAGTTCGGGCTGGTCTCGCCGGCCGAGTTCGTCGAGGCCATCGAGGCGACCGGATCGATCGACATCCTGCTGGAGCACGTGCTGGACAGTGTGCTGGCCCAGCTGTGGCAGTGGCGCAGCGCGGGAGTGCACATCGCCGCCTCGGTCAACCTGTCCGTGCACAACCTGCTCGCCGAGGACTTCTCCGCGACCGTCGCCGCCGCGCTGCACCGGCATCAGGTGCCGGCCCAGCTGCTCACCTTCGAGATCACCGAGTCCAACGTGATGACCGACCCGGAGCACTCGCTGCCGGTGCTGCGCCAGCTGCACGCGATGGGCATCCGGCTGTCCGTCGACGACTTCGGCACCGGCTACTCGTCGCTGGCCTACCTGCGGCGGCTGCCGATCGACGAGATCAAGATCGACCGCTCGTTCGTCCAGGGCATGGGCACCGACCTGTCCGACCTGGCCATCGTGCGGGCCATCGTCGACCTGGGTCACTCGCTGGGTCTGCGGGTGGTGGCCGAGGGCGTGGAGGAGGAGGCCGCCCGCGACGCGCTGCGGGAGATGCAGTGTGACGAGGCACAGGGCTTCCTGATCTCCCGGCCGATGCCGCTCGACCGGTTCGAGGCCTGGCTGCAGTCCCGGACCGTGAGCATCTACGACCCGGCATCGACCACCCACGTGCTGCGGATGATGAGCTGACCCGACATGTGCTCCGAGCGCCTCGGGCCGTAGGGTACAGTTGTCCGGGCTCACGGCAGTCGCCGCGAGCCCGAAGCACACAGCGGTACCAGTCTTTCCCAGCAATGCCCGCCCCTTTAGCTCAGTCGGCAGAGCGTCTCCATGGTAAGGAGAAGGTCTACGGTTCGATTCCGTAAAGGGGCTCGGACAAGGGAAGCGGGTGGCGGAACTCCTCAGCCGCCCGTTTCGTTCGTCCTGCGGGTTCCGACCCGCGAGGCGGTGTAGCTCAGTCGGTAGAGCAAGCGGCTCATAATCGCTGTGTCGCCGGTTCAAGTCCGGCCACCGCTACGTGCCCAGCACGGTTCGTCCCGGCGGGGTCCGTACATCCCTGATCCCTACGGGCGGTCCCCGCGGACCACCGAGCACCTGCAACGAGAAAGAGACACCGACCGTGGCCGCCACCGACGTTCGCCCCAAGATCACCTTGGCGTGCGAGGAGTGCAAGCACCGGAACTACATCACCCGCAAGAACCGTCGCAACGACCCGGATCGGCTGGAGATCAAGAAGTTCTGTCCGAACTGTGGTGCGCACCGCAAGCACAAGGAAACCCGCTGAGCGACTGCCGGTAGACAGTCGTTCAGATGGCACTCAACGAGGCCTTCGTCGGCAAGGCATTCCCGTACCACGAGACCTATTGCGTCGGCGTGGAGAAGATCCGGGAGTTCGCGCGGGCGATCGGTGACGAGAACCCCCTGTACGTCGACCGGGACGCGGCCCGCGAGGCGGGCTACCCCGATGTCGTCGCGCCGCCGACGTTCGCCATCGCGGTGATCATGAAGGCCCAGGACGAGCTGCTGTTCAACCCCGAGCTCGGCCTGGACTTCGACGTCGTCGTGCATGGTGATCAGCGCTTCGTGCATCACCGCCCGATCGTCGCCGGCGACGTGTTGACCTCCACCCCGTACGTGGACAAGGTGCGCTCGGCGGCCGGCAACGACCTGGTCTCCCTGCGCACCGAGGTCACCGATCCCGACGGTAAGCCGGTGTGCACCGCCTACGGCACCCTCGTCGCCAGGGGGGCCGCATGACCCCTTCGCTCACCTCCGTCACCGTCGGCGACGCGTTGCCGCCGCTGACCTACACGGTCACCCGCAAGCAGCTGGTCAAGTACGCCGGCGCGGCCGGCGACTTCAACGCCATCCACTGGAACGGCCGGGTCGCGCACGAGGTCGGCCTGCCGGACGTGATCGCGCACGGCATGTTCACCATGGCCTCGGCAGGACGGATCGTCACCGACTGGGTGGGCGACCCGGGCCTGGTCAAGCAGTACGAGGTGCGCTTCACCCGCCCCGTGGTCGTCCCCGATGACGACCGGGGCGCCACCGTCGAGGTCACCGCGGTGATCGGGGCCCTGGATGCCCAGGCGCACACCGCCCGGGTCGACGTCACCGCGAAGTTCAACGGGCAGACCGTGCTCGGCAAGGCCCGCGCCACCGTCGCCCTGAGCGGGTAGTCCGGTCAGTCCACCGCGGTCTGCAGGAACTCGGCCATCCGGTTCACGCCGGTGACCAGGTCCTGGTCGGACAGGGCGTAGGACAGTCGGAAGTATCCGGGCGTGCCGAACGCCTCACCCGGCACCACCGCGACCTCGGCCCGGTCCAGGATCAACGACGCCAGCTCACCCGAGGAGGCCGGGCGGACGCCGTCGAACGACCGGCCGATCAGTCCGGTCACCGATGGGTAGGCGTAGAACGCGCCCTGCGGTTCCGGGGAGCTGACATGCGGGATCGCGTCGAGCAGCCCGACGATCAGCCGGCGCCGGCGGGCGAACGCCTCCCGCATCTGCTCCACCGCCTCCAGCGATCCGGTCACCGCGGTCAGCGCCGCCTGCTGGGCGACGTTGCAGACATTCGAGGTCAGGTGGGACTGCAGGTTGGTCGCGGCCTTGATCGCGTCCTTCGGGCCGATCATCCAGCCGACCCGCCAGCCCGTCATCGCGTACGTCTTGGCCACCCCGTTGACCACGATGCACCGGTCGGCGATCTCCGGCGCCACCACCGGCATCGACGCGTGCACCGCATCGCCGTAGACCAGGTGCTCGTAGATCTCGTCGGTGACGACCCACAGGCCCTTCTCTGCGGCCCAGCGCCCGATCTCGGCGACCTGCTCCGGCGGGTACACCGCGCCGGTCGGGTTGGATGGTGAACAGAACAGCAGGACCTTGGTCCTCGGCGTCAGCGCGGCTTCGAGCTGATCGAGGGTGACCAGGTAACCGGCGGACTCGTCCGCGACGACCGGCACGCTGACCCCGCCGGCCAGCGCGATCGCCTCCGGGTAGGTGGTCCAGTAGGGCGCCGGCAGTAGTACCTCGTCGCCCGGGTCGAGCAGTGTGGCAAACGCCTGGTAGACGGCCTGCTTGCCGCCGTTGGTGATCAGCACCGCGTCCGCGCCGACCTCCAGCCCCGAGTCCCGCATCGTCTTCTCGGCCACCGCGGCACGCAGGGCGGGTAGGCCGGCGGCCGGCGTGTAGCGGTGGTTGGCGGGCACCGAGCAGGCGGTGATCGCGGCCTGGACGATGTAGTCGGGGGTGGGGAAGTCGGGTTCGCCCGCGCCGAATCCGATGACCGGGCGGCCCGCCGCCTTGAGCGCCTTTGCCTTCGCGTCAACCGCCAGCGTCGCGGACTCGGCGATCCCGCCGATGCGGGCGGAGATCCGGGGATGCGTGGTGGTCTCGGTCGCGTGCATGCTCATGGCGTCATCCTTCCAGGGCATCTCGCTTGCGCTCGCTCATGGCGTCATCCTGGCACTGCGCGTCGGACGCGGTCGGCCGGGCGCCCCGCGTGCCGGTCTCGGCGCCGTGCCCTCGGCCGGTCGCGGTGTGCCTTACACTTGACAGCCGGGGTGTGCTCCCGCTTGCCCGAGCTTCGGGTGGACGGGCACATCCCGGATTTGCGAAAGGGGTTCTGATGGCGATCGGCCGGTGACGGTCGGGACCAAAGGGGCGTAGCTCAACTGGCAGAGCAGCGGTCTCCAAAACCGCAGGTTGCAGGTTCAAGTCCTGTCGCCCCTGCAGCACCATCGAACGATCCGGCACCCGTGGGCCGGGTCCGGCACAGGTGAGGACGTACCACAGTGAGCGACGAAGACGACGAGGTGTCGAAGGACGGACCGGCGTCCGGCGACGACTCGTCGGGGGACGAGGCGACGACCGCCTCGGCCGGGCGGGGCGGCAGGGCCCGCAAGGCGCCCTCGCTG
>JBIOVW010000535.1:0-9313 GCA_044867945.1 Nakamurella sp.
CACCTACGAGCGGCCGGCAGCCCGGTGACCTACCGACCCAGGGTGGGTGCCAACGCCGTCGACTGATCGGCCGGCTACGACGGCCAGGTGGTCGATCACGTCCGGTTTGTATCTGAATGCTCCAATGCCTGATCCATCTGTTGGTGACCCCGACAGCCCCGAGGGGGATGGATGGCCGAGGCAGCATTACCGTTCAGCAGCGCCGTGGGCGCTGGAACATCGATTCCAGCCAGGTCGCACGGCAGATTCCCGCTGGAAGACGCGATCGGGGGCGTTCTGTACCTGGTCGCGGCGGGTGCGGCGACGGCACTGGCCGTCGTGGCGCTGACCCAGGGCGGGCGGATCGACCGGGATATCGCGGCCTTGGCCGGTGAGCCGGTGCGGGCGACTCCCGCCGATTTCGGGTTGCTCGTCGGTGTCGGTGCGGCGCTCGTGCTCGGGACGATGTTGGCCCGGCGGGTCGTCTTCGACGAGCACGTCAAACCTGTCGCGGCGTTCGCCTCTGTCGCGGCCTGTGCCGCCATCGGCGCCGAGGTGGTCGGCATGATCGCCGCCGCCGCGGGCTGGATCATGGCGGCGCAGGTGGCCGGCGTGATCGCGGTCAGCGCGGCTCTGCCCGCCGTGCCGGTCGCCGCTGTCGGGGTCCTGCTGGGTGGCTCCCGCCTGATGACGTTCTTCCGCGCCAAGGACCGGAGCATCCCCGAACCGGTCGAAACCGCGGCGGCAGGCGATCAAGGGCTGCGGCCGGCAACAGCCACCGCACCGGCCGATCGGGAACCGTCACCCACGGACTCGGCCACCCAGCCACAACTCCACATCCCGGTGAGCCACCAGCGGGCACGCTGGCGCCGCGGCTACGTGACCGGCGACTCCAAGGACCCGGCCCGAGTAGCGACCGGGACCGAAGAAGCGATGGGCATCTGCCTGTCCGGCGGTGGCATCAGGGCGGCCAGCGTCGCGCTCGGTGCCTTGCAGGACAAGGACTTCCGGAACCAAGCCCTGACCAAGGCCAAGTTCCTGGTATCCGTCTCCGGAAGTTCGTACACCGCGGGAGCGTTCCAGCAGGCGCTCACCGGCGCGCTGTCCAAGCCGCTGAAGGACGGCACGGTGAGCCGTCAGGCGCAGCACGCGTTCGCGGAAGGCAGTGCCGAGGAGGACCACGTCCGGCGCAATGCCAGCTATATCGCCCGCAATCCGGCCGAGACCCTCGCCGTGCTCGGACTGCTGGCCAAGCACCTGGTGCTGAACCTGCTGCTGCTGTTCGGTCAGGCGATCGTCCTCGGCGTTCTCGCGGCATGGCTCTACCCGGCCATCGGCATCACGGATCTCGACCCGATCCTGAACGTGGCCGATGAGGAGAGCATGATGTCCGGGCTCCCGGAGGTCTCAACCGCCGCGTGGATCGCGATGGCGACCCTGGCCGGACTGGTCTGCGTGTGCTGGCTGTTCACCGACTGGTTCGCCACGCACGCCGGAGACTCGGCGGGAGCCGACGCGCGGGCCACGAACCGGCGGTCGGCCCGGTGGCGGGTGTCCGCAAGCGTGACCAGGAGACTCGGCGGCCTGTTCTGGACCGTCGGCATCGTCGCCGTCGCGGTGCCGACGGTCATCTGGGCGTCGGCGTGGGTGATGCGCCTGTCCCCGTTCGACAACGCCGTCCCCGCCTCCATCGGAACGGTGCTGCTCACCTACGTATCGAGCCTGGCCGCCCTGCTCTGGCGTAAGCGGACCAACCTGAAGCAAATGACCGACTCGATGCAGGTACCGGCCGCAGTGCCGCGCGGGTTCGGTCAGCTCCTGCTGGTGGTCCTTGCCCTGACCGCGCTGGGTGTTGGTTGGTTGCTGGTTTTCGGCGGAGTGGCCGCCGTCACGCTCGGCAATGATCGCACGGTCAGCACGATGGTCGCCGCTGTCATGTTGGCCGTGGTGATCGGCATCGGCGCGTTCGTCGACGTGACATCACTGAGCCTGCACCCGTTCTACCGCCGCCGGCTGGCTCGCGCGTTCGCCGTTCGCAGTGTCGAACGCGCGAACGGCGAGATCGTCGCGAAGCCGTACGACCCGATGGAGTGCACCACGCTGTCCACCTACGGCACCACCGATTCAACTGCCGGAGCGTTTCCAGAGGTGATCTTCGCAGCCTCCGCGACGATCGGCGGCACGAAGACGCCGTCGGGTTCCAACCGGGTTTCCTACATCTTCAGCAGCCGGTACGTCGGCGGACCTGAGGTCGGCTACTACGCCACCAAGGATCTGGAGGCCGTGGCACCGAGCCGGCTACAACGGGACCTGACGGTGCAGGGCGCCGTCGCGCTGAGCGGCGCGGCTATCGCGACCTCGGTCGGCACCCAGAACGCCAACTGGTATGAAACCCTGTTCGCGGCCACCGGCATCCGGCTCGGGGCATGGATGCCCAACCCCAACTTTCTCAAGAATCGCGCCGACGGGCCGCGGAAGTGGTACGAACCCGGACTGCCCAAGGTGCGCCGGATGAGCTACCTGCTCCGCGAACTTTTCGGCCTGCACCCCGCCGACGCGCCACTCGTTCAGGTGACCGACGGCGGCTTCTACGACAACCTGGGCCTGATCGAGCTGTTCCGGCGCCGCTGCACCACGATCTACTGCATCGACGCCAGCGGCGACAACCCGCCGCCCGCCTGGACGCTCGCCAAGGTCGCGTCGCTGGCCTACCAGGAGCTCGGGGTGGAGATCGACCTGGCCAGCGCGCCCTTCGCGACCACACCAGGCACCGGCGAGCCAACACCGTCGCGTCAGGGCCTGACCAGCCTGACGCCGCGGATGTCCAAGACCGGTGTGATGACCGCGACCTTCCTCTACCCGGAGGATCCCGGTGGCACCCACCGGCTCAAGGGCACGCTGGTGGTGGCCAAGGCATCACTGTGGCCCGAGCTGCCGTACCCGCTGCAGGCGTACGCGATGCGCAACCCGACCTTCCCCCACGACAGCACCACGGACCAATGGTTCGATGACGGCCAGTACAGCGCCTACACCGCACTGGGCCGTCATCTGGGTGCCGCGTCGGTGGCCGCGATGACGGCCGCCCGGCCCGTGAGTCAGGCTGCGAGCACGGACTCCCGGCCCAAGTGACACAGGCGAGGCCCATCTCGGCAAGTCAACTCCGGGTCACCGGCGTTCGGCCTGGCCCCGGCGCCAGTAGCCCATGAATGCGACCTGCCGCCGGTCCACCCCCCGGTCGGTGACCACCGCCCGGCGCAGCGCCTTGATCGCCGCGGCCTCCCCGGCGAACCAGGCGTAGAACGCGGTGCCGGTCGGATCGGGGGTGTCCCACAACAACTCCCGGTCGACGTCGACGTCGTCGAGGGGCTGGGCGTCGGCGGCCTGCGCCGCCTCGAGCAGCCGTCGGTTCCCGTCCAGCCAGCCGGCGACCGCCGGGCCGAGCAGGTCGCCGTGTGCTCCGCGGCCGCGGGCGAGCCAGTGGATCCTGGTGTTGTCCGGGAGGTCGGCGGGCAGCCGGTCGCGGGGGTCGGGAACCTCCACGAGGGCGCGCGCGGTCACGCCGGCGCCGGCCAGGCTCTCCAGCACGGCGACGATCGCGGGTGCCGCGGTCTCATCACCGGCGAGGAGCAACCGCGACGCGGCTCCGGGCCGCCAGTCGATGCCCTGGCGCCGGTCCGAGCTCCGGGCGTCCGGCCCGACCAGGATGATCTCGTCACCGGGAACCGCGGCGCGCAGCCACCGGATCGCCGGACCCGGCGCGCCGTCGAGTGTTTCGTGATCGACCAGCACCACGTCCACCTCGGCGTCCCGGGGCCGGGCCCGGCGGACGGTGTACGTCCGCATCGCGGGGCGGCTCTCGTCCGGCATCGCCCGCCATCGCTCGTACCAGGTGCCGGCCGTCGGCGCCGCCCCGTCGGCCGCGCCCAGGTCGTCGAGCACTTCCGGACCGGCGGGCAGGATCAGCTTGATCCGCTGGTCCAGCCCGTCGTCACCGAACCCGGTGAGCTCCGACCCGGCGAACGTGACCTGCCGGAACGACGGCGTCAGCCGCTCCACCCGGCTCACCCGCACCCGGAACGGCCGGTATGCGGGCCTGTCGACCTCGAGTGCCGACGGCGCGTCCGCCGGTAAGGTTTGCATTGCCTGAGTATGCACGGCAATGGGGGCTCGCTCGACGGCCGCGCCAGGCGCCTGCCTGTCTTCACCGTTCCGGTCGAGGCCGGCTTCGACCGGGTGGAACGTGTCTTCACCGACCTCGCGGAGCGACACCCCGACGTCGACTGGTACGACGGCAACGTCTACGCCGACGACGGGGTGACCCCGCTCGGCTGATGGACCTGACGCCGCGGGCCGGGTCAGCCGGCCGACGTCCGATGCAGGCGGCGCAGGGTCAGGGCAAGCGTCAACCGCAGCCGACCCGCCGGGTCGCCGATCGACCAGCCGAGCATCCGTTCGGCGTGCGCGATCCGTTCCTGAAGGGTCGAGTGGTGCACATGCAGCGCGGTCGCGGCCGACCGCAGGCTCGGCGCATCGGCGACCGCGTCCAGGGTGGACAGCAACCACGGTGCCGCCCCTGCGGCCCGGTCGAGCGCGAGAACGTCGGGGTGCCGGGGGGTGTCCGGCCCGACCGCCGAGGCGAGCACCAGCAGCCCGCCGGCCTGCTCCGCGCGCACGATCCGCGGTCCCGGATCGTCGGAGGTGCCCTCGGCGGTCAGCCGCAACGCCAGCCGAGCGGCGGCACCGGACTCCGGTAGTCCGTCAAGGGTCACCGTGGGTCCGATGCCGGCCCGCCGGTCGCCGGACTCCGGCGCGTCGGCCGGCACGATCAGCACCGGTCCGCCCTGCACCGCGACCGCCCTGGCTCGACCGGTCTGCGACAGGCCCAGCCGCCTGGCCGCCGCGGCCCGTTCCTCCGCGGCAGCCTCCGGGTCAAGCAGCACCTCAACGCAGGCCTGATCCTGGGCGTGTGCGGCGCTGCGGCGGCGGGTTCGGTGCAACACCGACGCGGCTGCCGCCGCGGCACGTTCCAGCACCATGTCGTCGACCGGATGGCGATCGTCGTTCCGTTCCAGCCACAACTCGCCGTCACCGGCGCCGACGGACACCCAGGGCCAGACCGGATCTCGTTGACCCGGCGAGCCGGCGACCCCGGCCGCGTCGACCCGGACCCGTATGCCGGGAGTTCGGACGACCAGGCCGGCCGGGCAGGCGGCCAACACCGCGGCCGCGCGGACTATCGACTGGAGGCCGGCCTCGTGCGCCATCAGGTCGTCGAAGTACGCGATGACCCGCAGCGCCGCGCCGGCATCGGGATCCAGGGCGTCGAGCCGTACCGTCAGGTCACGCATGGCACCAGGATCCCCGGCCGGTCAAGGCGTCGCCGCTCAGCCGGCGAGCAGCCGTCGCAGCCACTGTGGGCGGGCGGCGCGGGCGTCCTGCGAGATCGCGGCCTCGGGCGCCATCACGTCGAAACCGTGGAAACCACCCGGCCACACATGCAGCTCGGCCCGGCCGCCGGCCTGCCAGATCCGATTCGCGTAGTCCACGTCCTCGTCCCGGAAGGTCTCGGCCGAACCGACATCGATGAACGCCGGCGGCAGACCGGACAGGTCCGTCGCACGGGCCGGAGCCGCGTACCGCGAGACGTCCGCCGTGCCGCGCGACTCGCCGAGCAGCGCGGTCCAGCCGAAGGCGTTGTCCGCTCGACTCCAGACGCCCGACCCGGTCATCTGGACGGCGGACCCGGTGTCGTTACGGTCGTCCAGCATCGGGCACAGCAGCATCTGACCGAACAGCGCCGGCCCACCACGGTCGCGGGCCAGCAGGGCGACCGCGGCCGCCAGGCCGCCGCCTGCGCTGGCCCCGACGATCACGATCCGCCCTGGGTCGATGTCCAACTCGTTCGCGTGCTCGGCAGTCCAGACCAGGCCGGCGTAGCAGTCCTCGACGGGGCCGGGATGCGGCGTCTCTGGCGCCAGCCGGTACTCGACCGACACCACGGCGGCGCCGACCACCTCCGCCAGTTCGAGCATGTCCACGATGCCGGTTCGGTTGGAGCCGACCACCATGCCGCCGCCGTGCGTGTGGTAGAGCACCGGGGTGGCCGTGTCGGCCGAGGCGGGCCGGCAGATCAGCAGGGAGATCTCTGGGGCGCCCGCCGGACCTGGCGCCGAACGCTCCTCGACCAGGAACGCCCCGTCCCGGCTGAGCATCTCGTCGGTCGGCGGTTCCAGGCCCGGGATACCGGCCCGCAGGGTCGGCAGCGTCTGCAGGCTCAGGCCGTCCGGCGGGACCATTTCGGTGATGATCCGCAGTGCGGGCGCAAGTTCCGCATCGAACGGCGGCGGCGGACCGACCGGGCGGGCGGGCATGATCGGCGGTTCGAGTGTGATCGTCATCGCTGACTCCAAATGCGTGGGGGACGAGAATCCCATCGTCGGTGATCCGCAGCATCCGGCTCGACCGCCGCCCGGCGGATCCTACCCGCCAACTGGCGGGTAGGCCGTGCCACGGTGCGCTCTGCGGTCCTGGCCAGGCGGTTCAGCGCGGGGAACATCCGGCCGTGCCAAAGAACCCGATGTTCCCCCAGCCACCCGGGTGTCCGCCGCCCCGCGCGGGGCAGCGGCAGCGCGCGGAACATCCGGTCGCCCCACGCAACCCGATGTTCCGCAACCCCAAGCGTGCCGCCGGCTCGCGCAGTTGGACGTGGATCGGGGTCTGGTCAGAGCCAGCGGGGCGGGGCGATCGGCCCGCCCGTGCTGGTGACGACCCCGTGGCCGCCCCGGCCGGCGGCCCATCGGGCCAGCTGGGCTGCAGTGCCCGTGATGCTGACCGGACCCGGTCCGGACAGGCCCGGCACCGCCCGGTCAGTCGGTTCCAGCACCAGATCGGCGCCGTCCCCGGACCGTGCCCACCAGGAGGTGATGTCCACCAACAACCGGTCCAGCATCTCCGGCGGGAAATCCTCGAACCGCCCGCCGTTATCGAGATCGACCGCGTGCAACCACACCTCGCGCGCCCGCATCCACGGGGTGACCGACACCGGGACCGTCCGGCCCTGCGCGGTGCGCACGGGGAAGGCCCAGCGGTCCAGCGGCAGGTCCCGCCACTCGACGCTCAGCGTGACCTGCGCGTGGTGGTGCAGGTTCCGCAGCGCGACCGGGTTCAGCGTCGAGCCGTATTCGATCTCGGCGCCCCGAGCCTGGGTCGATGCGTACATCGGCGTCTCGATGCCGGTGCGCGCCCACCCCACCAGCCTGGTCAAAGCCCGCGCGTTGTAGCCGACGTGCGCGATGACGTGCCGCCGGGACCAGCCCGGCAGCAGCGACGGCCCGTCGTACTGGGCGTCGGTCAGCTCGTTCAGCTTCCGCGAGAAGTACGCGGTGCCCCGGCGGGCCAGCAGCAGGTCGGCGGCGATCGCCGGGTCTGTCATCTGGTCATCCCGTGCCGGCATGGCTCCTCCCGTTCGCTGCGGGCGACTGCTCGGCGCCGACGATCCGCCGTCCCTCTCGGCCGGCGTCAGAAGCCGCCGAAGTCCCCGCCCCCGAAATCGCCACCACCGAAATCGCCACCGCCGAAGTCCCCACCACCGGAGTCGTAACCCCCGCCGTCGGAACCACCGGAGTCGTAGCCGCCGTCACCGCTCGCATCGCCGCCGCCGTCACCCGTCCCGTCGGCGTAGCCGGCGTCGTACCCGGCCGCGTACGGCACACCGACCATCCCGGTCAAGAGGGCGGACGTGACCAGGTACGTGCCAATGCCCCAGGCGCCGGCGACCAGGGCCGGCTTCCACCACGGCTCGGAGTACCAGCCGCGCGGGACCGGCCGACCGGCGACCATGCCGCCCGGGTAGTAGTGCTGGGTGTTGCGGCCCGGCGTGGGCGATGCCTCGTACTCGCGTCCTTCGAGGGTCACCCGGCGGTCCTCGGTGACCGCGCCCGCCTGCTGCTGGCCGGGGATCGGCGGCAGTTCGGGGCCGGGGTCCAGGCCCAGCGAGGTGCGGGCGGCCCGGACGTAGTACAGGCCTTCATAGGCGGTCTGTTGCGCGAGCCGGTACTGCTGCACCGATTTCGCCTGCTCGACCTGGGAGCCGGCGGCGGTGTACCGCTCGGATGCGTCGGCCAGCGCCTGCTTGGCGGCCGGGTCGTCCCGCGGATCAAGCGCGTAGACCTGGCCGCCGAGCCGTTCGACCCAGCGGCGGGCCTCGGCCTGCGCGTCCTCCAGCGACCGGGTGGCCGTCACGTTCCGCTGACGCATGTACCACACGCCGGCGACCACGATCGCGGCGATGATCACGATCCACAGGAGCGAGTCCACGTCAGGTTCCCTTTCCAAGGTCCGGTGTCGGCGGGCACGGTCGCCCGGCGCCACTCCGAGTCAACGTGTGGACACCGTGAATCGTTCCGTCAGCGCCGCCGTTTGCGGGTGCCGAAGATCGACCGACCCAGGGCGCCGCCGAGCGAGGTGCCCAGCGATTTCATGAAGGACGTGACCGCCGGGTTGGTCAGCACGTCGGCCAATCCGCCGCCCGGGTCGGCCGGCAGTCGCTGCCGGGGCGCGGGCGATTGGTCCGGGTACGGGTTGTAGGGCTCCGGGGTGAGTGTCGGCCAGCCGTCGGCGCCGATCGCCGGCGCGGCCGGCGCTGGTGGACCCGCCACGGTGGGGGTGGACGGTGCGGACGGGGGTGGGGTCAGTCGCGCGGTCAGCATCTCGTAGGCGGACTGCCGGTCCAGGTCCTGCCCGTATCTGCCGATCAGCGGTGACGCGGCCACCGCAGCGGTGACGGTCGCCGCCGGGGCCGGCGCCATCAGCGTCCGCGGCGCGCGCACCCGGGTCCAGGCCACCGGGGTCGGCGAGCCCTTCTCGGACAGCACGGTGACGATCGCCTCGCCGATGCCCAGCCCGGTCAGCGCCGTGGACAGGTCGTAGTCCTCGGTGATCGGGTAGGTCTTGACGGTTGCCTGCAGCGCCTTCTGATCGTCCGGGGTGAACGCGCGCAGCGCGTGCTGGATGCGGGCGCCGAGCTGGGACAGCACCGGGGCGGGGACGTCGGTGGGCAGCTGGGTGCAGAAGAACACGCCGATGCCCTTGGACCGGATGAGCTTGACGGTCTGCTGCACCGCCTGCAGGAACGCCTTGGACGCGTCGGCGAACAGCAGGTGCGCCTCGTCGAACAGGAACACCAGCTTCGGCTTGTCCAGGTCGCCCACCTCGGGCAGCTGCTCGAACAGCTCGGCCAGCAGCCACATGAGAAAGGTGGAGAACAGGGCCGGGTTGGTCTGCAGCCCGGACGCCTCGAACAAGGTCACGATCCCGTGGCCGGCCGGGTCGAGCC
>JBIOVW010000536.1:0-2156 GCA_044867945.1 Nakamurella sp.
CATCGGTGCTGACCGCGGGCGTGGCGAACCGGGGCCGGGTGACTGCCGCCGAACGGATCGCCGACGACACGGTGCTGGCGGCCAGGTCCGCGATGGCCGACCTGTTGGGCGCCGACCCGGGCGGCATCGTGTTCGGTCGCAGCATGACGGCGTTGACCTTCGAGTTCTCCAGGACGTTGGCGGGCGGCTGGGCGCCGGGCGACGAGATCGTGGTGACCCGGTTGGATCACGACGCGAACATCCGGCCCTGGTTGATCGCCGCCGAGCGGTCCGGCGCGACGGTACGGTGGGCGGAGTTCGACGCCGAAACCGGCGAGTTGCCGGTCGAGAACGTGACCACCCTGATTTCTGGGCGGACCCGGCTGGTGGCGGTGACCGCCGCCTCGAACCTGCTCGGCACCCGGCCCGATGTCGCCGCGATCACCCACGCAGCCCACGAGGTCGGCGCGCTCACCTTTGTCGATGCGGTGCACGCCGCCGCGCACGTGCCGATCGACGTCGCCGAACTCGGCGCCGATCTGCTCGCCTGCTCCCCATACAAGTTTCTCGGCCCGCACTGCGGGGTGCTGGCCGGGCGGGTCGACCTGCTGGAAACCCTCCGACCGGACAAGCTGCTGCCGTCGACCGACGACGTGCCCGAACGGTTCGAGCTGGGCACCCTGCCGTACGAGTTGCTGGCCGGCACCACCGCCGCGGTGGACTTCCTGGCCTCGCTGGCCGGGCAGGCCCACCGGGTGGCCGGTGACCGGCGGCAGCAGCTGGTCGCGGCGATGACGGCCGTGGACGAGCACGAGGATCGGCTGCGCCGGCGCATCGAGGCGGGGCTGGCGGAACTCCCCGGCGTGACGGTGCACTCCCGCGCCGCCCGACGGACCCCGACGCTGCTGCTCACCTTCGCCGGGCAGGCGCCGCCGGCGGCGTACAGATTCCTCGCCGAACGGGGCATCAACGCCCCGGCCGGGTCGTTCTACGCTCTCGAGGCGTCGCGATTCCTCGGCCTGGGCGACGGCGGCGGCCTGCGGGTGGGTCTGGCCCCCTACATCGACGATTCCGACGTGGACCGATTGCTGGCCGGCCTGGCAGAGTTTGTGATGTGAGCATCGACCCCCAGCGTCTGGATCCCTCGCGCATCGACATCGCGTTCGATCCGCAGCGGCAGCGAATGGTGGGCATCTCGGCACACGGCCTGCTGCCGTTCGACGTGCCGTTCATCAGCGAGATCACCGACAACCTGTGGCTGGGCGGCTGCGAGGACGGACTGGTGCTGCCCGAGTTCATCGGCCACCTGGTGTCGCTGTATCCGTGGGAGCAGTACACGGTGGAGCACGAGCTGCATTCACGCCTCGTGGTCCGCATGTACGACCAGACCGACCAGGCGATGGACCAGGTCGACGCTATCGCGTCCTGGGTGAACACCTGCCGGGAGACCGCGCCGACGCTCGTGCACTGCCAGGCCGGCCTGAATCGCTCGAGCCTGGTCGCGGCCCGGGCCCTGGTGCTCGGCGGGATGACCGCGGACGCGGCGATCACGATGATCCGGGAGAAGCGTTCGCCGGCCTGCCTGTGCAACCCCGCGTTCGAGCGGTGGTTGCGGCAGCCGCCGGAGCCCTCCGCGTTCCGGTAGCGCCCTTCCGGCGGGCGTGGACGTTTCCGCGGAAACGTCAATTCGGACATTTCGTCCGCTGCGCAGGTGGTGACTCAGAAGTGGAGACGCCCGGCCAGGACGGCTGCGTAGATGCCCTGGCCGAGCTTGTTGGGGTGCAGCGCACCGTCGACGGGATCGTCGGACGCTCCGGGCAGCCCCGGCGGCTGGAAGAACGCCGGTGCAAACCCGCACACATCCAGGCCGCGGAACCGCGGTGCGGCGTTGGCGAAGGTGAACCCCCACTCGGCACTCCGCTCCTTCAGAGCCGCGTTGAGCGCGCGGGCGACGTCCCTGGCCACGCCGAGTTCTTCATGGTCCATGGTTGGACAGAACGGGCCGACCCGACCATTCGGGTTTGGGAATGGGTTGCCGTAGTCGACGACTATCACCTTGGCCCTCGACCCGACCTCCACTATCTGAGCGACGATCGCCCCGTACAAGGCATCGAGCTTGGGCTTTGATGCAGCCGGAATCGATTCGATCAGCTGGCCGACGGTCAGCCCCGGCACCA
>JBIOVW010000537.1:0-3716 GCA_044867945.1 Nakamurella sp.
GTGGAGATGTTCGTCGGGGTCGGCGCCTCCCGGGTGCGCGACCTGTTCGAGCAGGCCAAGGAAGCCGCCCCGGCGATCGTCTTCATCGACGAGATCGACGCCGTCGGGCGCCACCGCGGCGCCGGCATGGGCGGCGGGCACGACGAGCGCGAGCAGACACTGAACCAGCTGCTGGTGGAGATGGACGGCTTCGACGTGCGCGGCGGTGTCATCCTGATCGCTGCGACCAACCGGCCGGACGTGCTCGATCCCGCGCTGCTGCGCCCGGGCCGGTTCGACCGCCAGATCGCTGTCGACGCACCGGACCTGCAAGGCCGCTTCCAGATCCTGAAGGTGCACGCCGAGGGGAAGCCGATGGGCGGCGACGTCGACCTCGAGGGAGTCGCCCGGCGCACTCCGGGCTTCACCGGCGCCGACCTGGCCAACGTGCTCAACGAGGCGGCGTTGCTGACCGCCCGCAAGAACGAGCGGATGATCACCAACCTCGACCTCGACGAGGCCATCGACCGGGTCATCGCCGGCCCGCAGAAGCGCAGTCGGCTGATGAACGAGCGGGAGAAGCTGATCACCGCCTACCACGAAGGCGGTCACGCCTTGGTCGCGGCGGCGCTGCCCGGCACCGATCCGGTGCAGAAGGTGACGATCCTGCCGCGCGGGCGTGCGCTCGGCTACACGATGGTGCTGCCGGAGCAGGACAAGTACGCCAACACCCGCGCCGAGCTGCTCGACCAGCTCGCCTACATGATGGGTGGCCGGGCCGCGGAGGAGCTGGTCTTCCACGATCCCACCACCGGAGCCAGCAACGACATCGAGAAGGCCACCAACGTGGCTCGGGCGATGGTCACCCAGTACGGCATGACCGAGCGACTGGGGGCGATCAAGCTCGGCTCCGACGGGTCCGAGCCGTTCCTGGGCCGCGACTTCGGCCACCAGCGGGATTACTCCGAGGACATCGCCGCGGTGGTCGACCAGGAGGTCTCGAAGCTGATCAGCAACGCCCACCAGGAGGCGTTCGACATCCTCAACGAGAACCGTGATGTGCTCGATGACCTGGTCAGAGCCCTCTTCGAGAGGGAGACGCTGGACCGGGCCGCTGTGGCGGAGGTCTTCCAGCCGCTTCGGTTGCGGCCGAAGCGACCGGCCTGGACCGGGTCGGACTCCCGGATCCCGTCGAGCCTGCCGCCGGTCACGCCACCGCCGCCCGCGATCAACCCGAACGGCCAGAACGGCCACCGGGGCAACGGCCAGATCGGCAATGGCCAGGGACAGGGCGGCCAGGGTCACGGCGGTCAGGGGCACGGCGGTCAGGGACAGCTACCTCCGGCGCCGGGTGAGCACCCCGCCGGCGGGGCACCGGTACCGCCTGGACACACCCCCGTACCGCCGTCCTTCCCGCAGGGCCAGGGTCCCGGCGCCGGCGGCGCCGGCGGTCAACCGGGTGCCGCGGGACCGCAGGGTCCTGGAGTGACAGGTGGTCCGCAGGGTCCCGGAGTGACCGGTGGGCAGTCCGATCCGCCCGCTCCGGGTGGGCAGCAGCCGGGCGGCCAGAACTGGCCACCAGCCGGGCCCGACTTCCGGTGACGCTGTCCGACCGGGTCGGCGACGACCGTGCGGCGGTGGACGACTCCCCGGCCGCGGGCCTGCCCGTGTCCGAGGCGGTCGCCGGCGCTGCGGCCGAGCGGGCGATGCCGGCGTTCGACCACGATCGAGTGGTCGCCGCCGTCCGCGAGATCCTGGCCGGAATCGGCGAGGACCCCACTCGCGACGGGCTGCGCGACACCCCTGAGCGGGTCGCGCGGGCGTACGCGGAGATGTTCGCCGGACTCGCCCAAGAGCCCGAGGACGTGCTCACCACCACCTTCGACCTGGGTCATGACGAGTTCGTCCTGGTCAAGGACATCGAGGTCTGGTCCTGCTGCGAGCACCACCTGGTGCCGTTCACGGGCGTCGCGCACGTCGGCTACATCCCCAGCGCGGACGGTCGGATCACCGGGCTGAGCAAGCTGGCCCGGCTGGTCGACGTCTACTCCAAGCGCCCCCAGGTGCAGGAGCGGTTGACCACGCAGGTGGCCGACGCCTTGCAGCGGATTCTGCAACCTCGCGGGGTGATCGTGGTGATGGAGTGCGAGCACCTGTGCATGACCATGCGCGGGGTCCGCAAGCCGGGTTCGCGGACCGTGACCAGCGCCGTTCGGGGCCAGCTCCGCAACGCCGCCACCCGGGCCGAGGCACTCAGCCTGATCATGGCCCACAAGTAGTCGTCACTCGCCGCTCTGCCGCTCGCGACGGCTCGCTCGGCGAGCTCGCTCCATCACCCTCTCCGCAGCTCGCTGGTCTCAGTAGAGTCTGACCCCATGACGGCCGAGCTGCGGGTGGACGGCTTGCCGGCGCCCGGTCGGACCCTGCTGATCGGAGTGGTCAACGTCACGCCCGACTCCTTCTCCGACGGTGGCGAGTGGCTGGACCCCGAGGAGGCGATCGCCCACGGCCTCGACTTGATGGCCGAAGGCGCCGATCTGGTCGACGTGGGTGGCGAGTCCACCCGGCCCGGGGCCGTTCGACCCAGCCAGGAGGTCGAGCTGGCCCGGGTGATGCCGGTCATCTCGGCACTGGCCGCCGCGGGCGGGATCGTCAGCGTCGACACCATGCGACCCGAGGTCGCGGAGCTGGCCGTCCGGGCCGGGGCCCGCGTGATCAACGACGTGTCCGGCGGGCGGGCCGACGTGGCGATGCTGCCGACCGTGGCGCGGCTCGGCGTTCCTTACGTGTGCATGCACTGGCGCGGGCACGCCACCGACATGCAGTCGCGGGCGGTGTACGCCGACCTGGCGGGCGAGGTGGCGGCCGAGCTCGGTGAGCAGATCGAGGCCGCCCTGTCCGCCGGGATCCGCCGTGACCGACTGATCCTGGATCCCGGCTTCGGGTTCGCCAAGACCGGCGAGCACAACTGGGAGCTGCTCAACCGGCTCGACCAGCTGGATGCCCTCGGCTACCCGATCCTGTACGGGCTGTCGCGGAAGACCTTTCTGGGTACCTTGCTGGCGGCGCCGGACGGCAGTCCTAGGCCGGCCCGGGAGCGCGACGACGCCTCGCTGGCACTCACCACGCTGCTCGCCTGGCGGCGGGTGTGGGCGGTCCGGGTCCACCGCGTACGTCCCAATGTCGACGCCGTGGCCGTGGTCGAGAGGCTCCGTCGCGGCTGACGGCTGTCTTCGACGGCCAGCCAAGCTGTGGGTCTGCTGGGAACCTCGTTCACCCCTCTCAGCGTGGTTCTGGGGCCTTGGGTGGGTCCGATAGGGTCCGTGCAGAGGAGGTGATGATGACGGCGGATCAGGTTGTGCTCACCGGCATCGTCGGACGTGGCTATCACGGCGTGTACGCGTTCGAACGGGACCAGGGGCAGGATTTCGTCGTCGATGTCGCCTGCAGGATGGACCTCGGCTCGGCCGCCCACAGCGACGACCTCGCCGACACCATCGACTACTCGGCGTTGGCCACTGCTGTGGTGGCCGACATCGAACGCGACCCGGTGAACTTGATCGAGAAGCTGGCCGACCGGATAGCCCGGACCTGCCTGCGCAACCCGCGGATCACGACCGCCACGGTCACGGTCCACAAGCCCCAGGCGCCCATGCCCGTACGGGTCGGCGACGTCGCCGTCACCCTGACCAGGAGTAACGCCACATGAGCAGTCCCAATCCCTACGCCATCGACGC
>JBIOVW010000538.1:0-6234 GCA_044867945.1 Nakamurella sp.
GGCACGCCTTTCGTCTGCGAGCGAGGAAGGAAGACGGGGTCAATCGGCGCGCAGTGAGCGGCGAGCAGGGGACTAACTCGGAATCTGCGCCGCCCACAGGTCAGGACCGAACACCTCGTACCGGATCCGATCCACCGGCACCCCCCGCTCGATCAGCGAGCCGCGGACATGCCGCATGAACGGCAGCGGCCCGCAGGTGAACACCTGTAGGTCCGCCGGCAGGTCCAGGGTGGACAGGTCCATGTAGCCCTCGGCCGAGGACTGGTCGTCCGGATCGACCTTCTCGTACCAGGTGTAGGCGCTGAAGTTGTCGATGTGCCGCGCGACATGCAGCACGGTGTCCCGCAGCGCGTGGTCCTCGGCCGTCCGGTCGGCGTGCGCGATGATCACCTGCCGTTCCGGCTGGGTGCGGGCCAGGTGCTCGACGATCGGCAGCACTGTGGTGATACCGGCGCCCGCGCTGGCCAGCAGCAGCGGCGCATCCTCGTCCTGGATCACGAAATCACCGGCGGGCGCGCTGATCTCGAAAATGTCGCCGACCTTGGCCTGGTCGTTGAGGTAGGAGGAGACCCGGCCGTCGGGGGCGCCGTTCTCGCCCTTGACCCGGCTGACGGTGATCTGCAGCCGGGTGCCGAAGGCCGTCGAGGACACCGTGTACTGGCGGGGCTGCCGGGAACCGTCGGGCAGGTCCACGAACACCGACTCGTACTGTCCCGGCTGCATCTGCGGCAGCGGGCCGCCGTCGGACGGCTCGAGCACAAGGGACACCACGTCCTCGGTCTCCTCGATCCGGCGCGCGATCCGGAACGGCCGTAGCGGCCGGCGCGGGTCGACCCCGGCCTGCTGGTACAACCTGGCCTCCTCGGCGATGAGGATGACCGCGAACAGCCAGTAGACCTCGGTCCAGGCAGCGGCGATCTCCGGGGTGACCGCGTCGCCGAGCACCTCGGCGACCGCCCCGATGAGGTACTTGCCGACGATCAGGTACTGCTCCGGGGTGATGCCCAGCGAGATGTGCTTGTAGGCGATGCGCTCCTTGACGTGGTCGAACGACGGGGCGTTCGGGTCGACGAGACTGACTGCGAACGCGACCACCGAGGCGGCCAGGGCCTTGCTCTGCTCACCCGAGGCCTGGTTGCCCTGGTTGAACACCCGCAGCAGCTCCGGGTGGGCGGCGAACATGCTCGGGTAGAACACGGCCGTGATCGCTTCGGCGTTCTCGGCGACCACGGCGGCGGTGGCCTTGACCACGGCCTCCGACTCCGGGGAGAGCAATGGTGCAGCGGCGGTTTCGGGCAGGGTGGACAACATCGGCCTCCAGTGGGCGAGGGAACGGTGCCGGCGGCGCGGCGGGCCGGCGGCGCACACAAACCCTATGACTCTCGACGGCGAACCGTACCCGACGTCAGGGCCGAAAGTCCCTATCCCGATGTGACCAGTGCCCGCCAGGGCGAGGGGCAACCCCCGGATGGAGTATGCGCAGGCATCAACGGCGTTCGGGGCGGCGGCCCGGTCGTCCCCGGCCGTGTCATTCGTTGTCGAGCTGCTCGGCGATCTCGTCGGAGATGTCGGCGTTGGTGTAGACGTTCTGCACGTCGTCCAGGTCCTCGATCGCGTCGACCAGCTTGATCACCTTGCGGGCGCCCTCGACGTCCAGCGGCACGTCGACGGAGGCGATGAAGGTGGCATCGGCCGAGTCGTACTCCAGGCCGGCATCGGTGACGGCGGTGCGCACGGCGACCAGGTCGGTGGCCTCGGAAACGACCTCGAAGGTGTCACCCAGGTCGTTGATCTCCTCGGCGCCGGCATCCAGCACGGCCAGCATCAGATCGTCTTCGGTCACGGTCGACCCGTTGGACCGCTGCGGTACCAGCACGACGCCCTTGCGGCTGAACAGGTAGGCGACGCTGCCCGGGTCGGCCATGGTGCCGCCGTTGCGGGTGACCGCGACGCGCACGTCGGACGCGGCCCGGTTCCGGTTGTCGGTCAGGCACTCGATCATGATCGCGACGCCGTTCGGGCCGTAGCCCTCGTAGGTGATGGACTGGTAGTCGACCCCACCGGCCTCGGCGCCGGAGCCGCGCTTGACCGCCCGGTCGATGTTCTCGTTCGGGACCGAGGACTTCTTGGCCTTCTGGATGGCGTCGTACAGGGTGGGGTTGCCGTCGGGATCACCGCCGCCGGTGCGGGCGGCCACCTCGACGTTCTTGATCAGCTTGGCGAACAGCTTGCCACGTTTGGCGTCCTTGGCCGCCTTCTGGTGCTTGGTCGTCGCCCATTTGGAGTGGCCACTCATTGCTCGCCCGGAACCCCTCGATACGTCGTCATGTTCCCGCCACGGCCCAGGTGTGCGGCACGTGCCGACTGACGATCCTACGACGCGGTGCCCGTCAGCATGTCCAGGAACAACCGGTGCAGCCGGTCGTCGCCGCTGACCTCGGGATGGAAGGAGGTGGCCAGCACGCGGCCCTGCCGGACCGCGACCGAATGCTCGCCGACCCGGGCGAGCACCTCCACCCCCGGCCCGGCCCGCTCCACCCGGGGCGCCCGGATGAAGACCGCCCGGACCGGGCCGCCGGGCACGCCGGCGACGTCCAGATCGGTCTCGAACGAGTCCACCTGCCGGCCGAACGCGTTGCGGCGGACGACGATGTCGATCGCGCCCAGCGGAACCTGGTCGGCCCGCCCGTCCAGGATCGTGCCGGCCAACACGATCATCCCGGCGCAGGAGCCGAACGCCGGCAGTCCGCCGGCCAGTCGCCGGACCAGCGGTTCGCGCAGCTCGAACACGTCGAGCAACCGGCAGATCGTGGTGGACTCGCCGCCCGGGATGACGATCCCGTCGATGTCGTCGAGCTCGGCCGGGCGGCGAACGGGACGGGCAGTCGCTCCGAGGCCGGCCAGCGCGACCAGGTGCTCGCGGACGTCGCCCTGCAGGGCGAGCACCCCGATCACGGGATCGTCAGCGCTCATGGCTTCCACGTCATCAGCACCACGATGACCACCAGCAGCAGCGAGGCAATGCCGGAGAGCATGGCGACCCGGCGGTACGAGCTCCCGGTGTCCGGGGCGGGGCCGCCGGCCGGGGCCGCGGTCAGCGCCTCGGCGGCCGACCGCATGGCCGGCACGACGCCGAAGATGCTCAGGCCCAGCGCGATGACGTACAGGATGATCGAACTCAGCACCCAGCCGGTGCTCACCGTCGTGCCGAACCTGCTGTATGGGAGGATGCCGAACCCGAAGACCACCACCAGCAAGGACAGCAGGCTGAAGACGAAAGTGGACCGGGCCAGCACCTCGACCTGCTTTCCCTGGCCCGCCCGGATCGCCCGCATGGCGGTCATCGGCAGCATGGCCATCGGGCCGACGATGAACACGGCGGCGACGACGTGCAGGGTGGTGAACAGCGCTTCCATGGGACCGGAGACTATCGGCGCGGCTGTGCCGCAGTCGCCATGTTCACCGGCCCTCGGCCTCGGCGAACCGCCCATCCGCGGCGTCCTCCGCTTTCCCGCGCACCTCTGGCGCAGGGGCCATCGGATCCACCGTGACCTGCACCTTCGGCAGCAGGATGTGCAGCAGCGGGCCGATCGCGACTGCGTAGACGACGGTGCCGACGCCGACCACACCACCCATCACCCAGCCGATCGCCAGCACGGTGAGTTCGATCACCGTGCGGACCACCCGGATTGAGCCGACGCCGCGGGCGACCAGCCCGGTCATCAGCCCGTCTCGCGGGCCGGGGCCGAGCCCGGCGCCGATGTAGAGGGCCCCGGCCAGTGCGTTGCCGACCACTGAGGCCGCCAGCAGACCGATCCGCAGGGTCAGGTTGTCCACCGGCGGAACGACCCACAGCGTGAGATCCACGGCGAATCCGATGATGGCCGCGTTGGCGATCGTGCCGACTCCGGGACGCTGCCGCAGCGGGATCCACAGGAGCAGGACCAGCACCGACACGATGGTGATGACCGCGCCGTAGGACAGCGGCACCCACCGGTTGACCAGCTCGGTCAGCCCCTGGTGGAACACGTCCCAGGGATCGAGGCCGAGGACGGCGCGCACCATCAGGCCCATGGTGAAGCCGTAGAGCAGCAACCCGACGAACAGCTGGGTGAACCGGCGGGCCCGCCGGTCGGTCGGAACCGGAGCGAGCAGGGCGAGAAGGCGCATGCGATCCACTTTCTGCCCAGTTGGTCTGGATTTCCAGTACCAGTTGGGGGAAACTGGTCTGATGGGCCAGACCACTCGGGTGTCGGCGGCCACTCTGGCGAAGCGGTTGGGGCCGGCACCGGACGGCCGGGAGCAGCCCGCGTACCGGACGCTCGCCGACCGCATCAGGGCGGCGGTGCTGGACGGGCGTCTCGCCGTCGGCACCGGCCTGCCGTCGGAACGCGAGCTGTCCACCGGCCTTGGAGTGTCCCGGACGACGGTCAACGCGGCCTATTCGCAGCTGCGGGAGCAGGGCTGGCTGGTGTCCCGGCGCGGCTCGGGGAGTTCCGTGCGGCTCCCGGCCGACCCCGGCGCACCCGCGGGTGCCTCCGCCTCCGGCCGCCCCGGCATGTCGTACGCGGCCGGCGGCATCTTCGGCTGGCGGGACGGGGTGGGCTGGCACGACCCGGCCGAGCAGGCAACCGGCATGATCGATCTGACCACCGCGTGCCTTCCCGCCCCGACCGCACTGACCGGCGCCGTCGCACAGGCGGCCGCCCTGCTCCCCCGCTACCTGGCCTCGGACGGCTATCTGCCGTTCGGGCTGCCCGAGCTCCGGGACGTCATTGCCGCGCGGTACACCGCGGCCGGCGTCCCGACCACGACCGAACAGATCCTGGTCACCTCCGGCGCCCAACACGCGTTCACCATCGTGTTGGACACGCTGTCCGGACCGGGTGACCGGGTGGTCATCGAATGCCCGACCTACCCGGTCGCGCTGGACGCGGTGCGCAACCGCCGACGCACACCGGTGCCGATCGGCCTGGGCGAGCCGGGCGAGACCGCGTGGGACGTCGAGCTGATGTCGGCGACCCTGCGCCAGTCCGCGGCCCGGCTTGCCTATCTGATCCCGGACTTCCAGAACCCGACCGGCTCGCTGATGGACACGACCACCAGGGAGGCCGTGATCGCGGCGGCGCGGCCGGCGAAGACACTGGTGCTGGCGGACGAGTCGTTCCGGGATGTGCCGTTCCCGACCGCCGAAGGGCAGTCGTCGGAGCTGCCGCCGCCGATGGCCGCGTTCGACCGCGAGGACGGCACCCGGGTGCTGTGCCTTGGGTCGGTGTCGAAGGCGTTCTGGGGTGGTCTGCGGGTCGGTTGGGTGCGGGCCGCCCCCGGCCTGATCCAGCGGTTGGCGGCCACCCGGGCTCTGGGCGACATGGCCGGTCCGGTGCTGGACCAACTGGTGGTGGCCGGCCTGCTGGCCGACCCGGCGGCCGCGCTGGCCGAGCAGCGGTCGCGACTGGCCGCGGGGGCGTCGGCGCTACGGGCCGCCCTCGCCGCGCACCTGCCCTCCTGGTTGCCGTCGAACCCGTCCGGCGGCACGTCGCTATGGGTGCGGCTGCCCGGCCCGTTCGCCACCGACCTGGCCCTGGTGGCACCGTCGGCGGGAGTGCGGATCGCGCCCGGGCCCCGGTTCGGCCCGGACGGCACGATGGAGTCGTTCCTGCGGCTGCCGTTCACGGCGCCGCCGGAACAGTTGGTGACGGCGGTGCGCCGGCTGGCGTCGGTCGCCGACCGGGCCGCGGCCGGGTCGCGTACCGGGCTGCCGGGCTGGGTGGCCTGACCCCCGCGCGGTTCCCCTTCTGGCCGGGACGTTGTCCGGACGAACCCGACGCACGGGCCGGCGGCTCAGCCATCGGTCACGAGCAGCTCATCCGTGGCCGGGTCGGGCCGCCCGGCGTAGAAGCGGTCGACGACCTGTGCGAACACCGGCTCGTCCGGGTCGGCGCGGGTGAACAGCGTCATGCTGGACCGGAGCTTCATCGCGTCGATCGAGCCCAGGATCACCTCCGCACGGACGGTGTCGGCCGCCAGGACAGCATGCGCGGCCTCCACCAGACGCGGGCCAAGGACCGGATGTTCCAGGTAGGCGCGAGCCTCGGCGAGCGAACCGACCGCGTACCGCTGGGCCATCGGGCTCGATCCCAGCCCGGCGATCTGCGGAAACACGAACCACATCCAGTGCGAGGTCTTGCGTCCCCGGCGTAGCTCGGCCAGCGCGTGCTCGTAGGTGTCGCCGGC
>JBIOVW010000539.1:0-9997 GCA_044867945.1 Nakamurella sp.
TCGCGCGGCCGACCGCGCTGGACGGATCGATGGCGTGCACCGTCGCGGCAGCCATGTGATGGACAAATGGACGCGATTCTGTCTGTGTCATCGGCCGACCCGAATCATGACTGACTTCTTCTCCCCAGTTCCGGACGCATGCGACTGCCCGGCCGGGCGCGTCGGTGCGACCTGTGGGGCGAGCCTATGCCTTGATCGTCACGGCGACCTAGGTTCGCGCAGGTCATCGTGAGACATCTCCGCGCCGAGCAACGCCGGGACGGTCCGGCGCGTCCCACGCGCCGCGCCACAGATAGGCTGCCCCCGCAGCTGGTTCGACCGGCCCTGCGCAGGGGCCGGTCGTGGCAAGAGGGAACCCGGTGCGAATCCGGGACTGCCCCGCAGCGGTGAGTGGGAACGAAAGCCGTCTGTCCGCCTGGACAGCACTGGGCCCGACGGCCCGGGAAGCGACGGCCGGTAGGTGGCGGCGTTTCGGGCGACCGGGACGCTGCCTTGCCCGTGAGTCCGAAGACCTGCCCGCTGCCCGTGCCGGCGTCCGCCGGCGCGGTGGCATCCGACCTCGCGGGTGGGTCGTGACGCAGCCGGGACCCGGCCGCCGCACGGCGGCCCCGGGGGCCGGGCTGCCGATCCTCCGCGCGGCGCGAACTCGCGAAGGAGAGTTCCGATGAGCACCGCCACCGTCCTCGGGTACCCCCGGCAGGGCCCCGACCGGCGCCTGAAGAGACTGATCGAGAGCCACTGGGCCGGCCGACTCAGCGCGTCGGAACTGCTGGACGGCGCCCGCGACCTGCGGCGGCAACGCCGGCACGAGATGGCCGACCGGGGTCTTGACGAGTTGCCGAGCAACGACTTCAGCCTGTACGACCACGTCCTGGACACCGCGGTCATGCTTGGCGCGATCCCGGCCCGGCACCGGGCGGCCGTCCCGGAACCCGGCACCGACGAGTCCCGCCTCGCCCGTTACTTCGCGATGGCCCGGGGCACCGCGGACGTGGAGCCGCTGGAGATGACCAAGTGGTTCGACACCAACTACCACTACCTGGTGCCCGAACTGGGCCCGGACACCGAGTTCAGCCTGGACGCGACCAAGCCGATCGGGGAACTGGCCGAGGCGACGGCGGACGGGTTCGCCACCCGCCCGGTGATCCTGGGACCGGTGACGTTCCTGCTGCTGGCCAAGCCGGAGGCGGGCGTCGACCCGTCGTTCACCCCGCTGGACCTGCTGGACCGACTGCTCCCATGCTACGTCGATCTGCTGGCGCGGCTGTACGCGGCCGGGGCGCAATGGGTGCAGCTGGACGAGCCGGCGCTGGTGCTCGACCAGCCGGCCGACGTGCTGGCCGCCGTCGCGCGGTCCTGCCGGGCCCTGGCCGTTGCGGCGCAGCGGCCGAAGCTGCTGGTCGCGACCTACTTCGACCGCCTCGGCGCCGCCCTGCCGGTGCTGGTCGACTCGCCGGTGGACGGCCTGGCGCTGGACTTCACCGGACCGGCGGCCGCCAACCTGCCCGGCCTTGCCACCCTTGGCGGCTTGCGCGGCAAGCGGCTGGTCGCCGGGGTGGTGGACGGGCGCAACGTCTGGCGGACCGATCTGACCGCCGCACTGACCAATCTGGGTACCCTGCTCGGGCTGGCCGACCGGGTCGACGTCGCCGCGTCCTGCTCACTGCTGCACGTGCCGCTGGACGTGGCCGACGAGAAGGGCCTGGACCCGCAGGTTGCGCCCTGGTTCGCGTTCGCCCGGCAGAAACTGGACGAGATCGCCTTGCTGGCCCGCGGCCTGTCCGAGGGCCGCGATTCGATCGCAGGTGACCTGCAACGCTACCGGACCGCGCTGGCCGGCCGGGCCGGTTCGCCGATCACCCGCGACCCGGCGGTCCGGGCACGCGTGGCCGCCGTCACCGACGCCGACACCACCCGGTCGAGCGCCTACACCGTTCGCGCCGACCGGCAACGGACGCGGCTGGACCTGCCGGCGCTGCCGACCACCACGATCGGTTCCTTCCCGCAGACGCGCGAGCTGCGCAAGGCCCGGGCGGACCTGCGGGCCGGGCGTCTGGACGATGCCGCCTACCGCGAGGCAATGCGCGCCGAGATCGCGTCGGTGATCGCCGAGCAGGAGCGGCTGGGCCTGGACGTGCTGGTGCACGGCGAACCCGAGCGCAACGACATGGTGCAGTACTTCGCCGAGCAGCTGACCGGGTACGTGACCACCGACCACGGATGGGTCCAGTCGTACGGGACCCGGTACGTGCGGCCGCCGATCCTGGTCGGCGACGTGTCCCGGCCGGCGCCGATGACGGTGGAGTGGACCCGGTACGCGCAGGGCCTGACCGACCGCCCGGTCAAGGGCATGCTCACCGGACCGATCACCATGCTGGCCTGGTCGTTCGTCCGGGACGACCAACCGTTGGCCGAAACCGCGACCCAGGTGGCGCTGGCGCTGCGGGACGAGGTGCTCGACCTGGAGGCGGCCGGCACCGCGGTGATCCAGGTCGACGAGCCGGCGCTGCGGGAAACCGTCCCGCTGCGGCTCGCCGACCGGGGGGACTACCTTGACTGGGCGGTCCGCGCGTTCCGGCTGACCGTGGCCGGGGTAGCCGACCACACCCAGATCCACACCCACATGTGTTACGCGGATTTCGGTGACATCCTGCCCGCCATCGTCGATCTGGACGCCGACGTGATCAGCCTGGAGGCCTCGCGCTCGGACATGTCGATCACTCGCGAACTGACCGAAGCGGCGTATCCGAACGAGGTCGGACCCGGCGTGTGGGACATCCACTCGCCCAGGGTGCCGTCCGTGGCCGAGATCGAGGGCAGGCTGCGGGATGCGGTCGCCGCCTTCCCGGCCGAGCGGCTGTGGGTGAACCCGGATTGCGGCCTGAAGACCCGGGCCTATCCGGAGACGCTGGCGTCGCTGGCCAACCTGGTCGAGGCGGCGGGGAAGGTGCGCGCGGGCGCGTGATCGCCCGACTCGACGCGGCGGCCATGGCCGGGTGAGGCCGCCGCGGCCGAGTCGCGGTTGCGGTGACGCGGTGGCGGTGCCGACCGCGAATAGTCTTGATCCGTGGAACCCGCCCACCGACGGCTGTGCATCCAACTCCTCGGAGCGTTCGCGGTGCACGTCGACGGTAGCGTCGTCGAGGCCGGGCATTGGCGGCTTCGCAAGGCAAAAGCCCTGGTCGCGATGCTCGCGTTGGCGCCAGGACAGCGTCGGCATCGCGAGCAGGTGATGGATCGTCTGTGGCCGGATCTGGGACCGGACGCCGCCGCCCGCAATCTGCATCAGACGCTGTATGTCGCCCGCCGCACGCTCGTCGGCCTTGGCCTCAAGGCCGACGGGCTACTGCAGATTCATGACGGACACATCGTGCTGGACGACGCCGGGCCGGTGGATGTCGACGTCCTGCAGTTCGAGCGATCCGCCGCAGATGCACTCAAGACTGCAGACGAGGCAAGCCTCCGAGCGGCGGCCGACCGGTACAACGGAGATCTGCTGCCGGACCTGCCGGATGCCGATTGGCTGACGTCGCGGCGCGACGAACTCCGGGAGACCCACCGGCAGATCCTGGTCAAGCTGGCGGTCACGGTGCGGGATCACGCACCGGATGAAGCAATGGTCATCCTGACCCGGGCACTCGAATCCGACCCGCTGCACGAGGGCGCCGTGCGCGCCCAGATGCACGTGCTCGCCCAGACCGGCCGGCGATCCGAGGCGCTGGCCCGGTATGAGCGGCTGGTCGACGACCTGCTCGACGCTTACGGGACCGACCCGGACGTCCAGACGGCGGCGCTGTTCCGCGAGCTGTTGACCGGTGCGCCGGCCGAGGAACGCACGCACCGACCAGCCACGGACCAGCACAGGGAACGCGGCTTCCTCCCAGACCCGTTGACAAGCTTCATCGGTCGCGAACGGGAGCTCGTCGACGTCGAGCGACTGATCGGCAGGGCCCGTCTGCTCACTCTCACCGGAGCGGGTGGCGTCGGCAAGACCAGGCTGGCGCTGGCGGCCGCGCAGAAGGTCCGTCCGCACTACCCCGACGGGGTGTGGTTCGTCGACCTGGCGGCCGTTGCCGAGTCGATATCGGTGGCCGATGCCGTCGCCGAGGCTCTCGGGTTGGACTCCGACGGGGCGCCGAGCCGTGGACAGGCCCTGGTCGGCCAGCTCAAACGACGCACGCTGCTGATCGTCCTTGACAATTGCGAGCATCTGCTCGCGGCCTGCGCCCACCTCGTCGTTGCCCTGCTCACCGGATGCCCGGACGTGCATGTGCTGGCCACCAGCCGGGAACCTCTGCACGCCCAGGGCGAATACACGTTCCGGGTGCCGTCATTGGGCCTGCCCTCGCCGTCCCGAGCCGGCGAGCACGACGTGGCCCAGCTGGGCCAGATGCCCGCCGTGCAACTGTTCGTCGAACGTGCGGCGCAGGTGCGACCCGGTTTCGCGCTCGACGCGGACAACGCGCAGGGAGTTGTCGACCTGTGCCGACGCCTCGACGGCATGCCACTGGCACTGGAATTGGCGGCGGCCAGGACCGCCGTGCTGGAGCCGGCCGAGATCGTCCAGCGGTTGGGCGACGCCCTGTCGGTGCTCGGTGGCGGGCCCAACGGGATGACCCGGCAGCGGACGCTCCGCGGCACGCTGGAGTGGAGCCATGACCTGCTCGCCGAGCCGGAGCAGGTCCTGCTGCGCAGGCTGGCGGTGTTCAGCGGTGGTTTCACGCTTGGCGCGGTCGAGGCGATATGCGCCGACCCGCCCCTGCGGCAGACGGAACTCCTGGACCTGTTGGCCAAACTGGTGGACAAGTCCCTGGTGGTCACCGAAAGGACGCACGACGGGACCCGGTACCGGCAACTGGAGACGGTCCGGCAGTTCGGCACGGAGAATCTCGACCGTGCGGGCGAAACCCTTCAGGTGCGGGCCGCGCACTGTGCGCACTACGTGGCCTTCGCGGTCGCGCACGATCCCGAGCGGGCCACCGGCGTGGTCCTCGAACAACCCAAGCTGCTCGACCGCGAGCACGACAACCTGCGTGCCGCGCTCCGCTGGGCCTGCGCGCACGAACCGGAGACCGCGCTCCGGCTCGCCGCCGGCCTCTGGCGGTTCTGGTTTCTTCGCGGCCACTCGGTCGAGGGAGCGCGCTGGGTCGAGCGCGCGCTGGCGGTGGCACCGGAACCGACCCGGCCGCGCGCGGCTGCCCTCATCGGCCTCACCGGATTGGACAGCCGTCAGGGGCGCAGTGATCGGCATCGGGCCCTCGGCGCGCAGGCCCTCGGGATAGTGCTGAAGATCGGCGAGCCGGACGAAGTGGTGATGGCCAAGGTCATCGAGGCGACGCTCGCCTGGGCGGTCTATGACCTGGACGACGCGGAACCGTTGGCGGCGGCCGTGCGCGCCGAGGCCATGGCAGGTGGCCGACCCGAAGACGCCGCCGCCGGCAGCTGGCTGCTGGGGCAGTGCGCGCTGTTCCGTGAGGACGGACCCGTCGCCGCCCGGCACTTCGACGATTGCCTGCGCGAACTCGCACAGTCCGACACCGGCACGCGTCCCTTCTTCCCGGTGGTCACGCCGAGTCCACAACTCGTCCCGATTGCCGGCCGGCTTGCCCCCTGCCTCGAGGAGACCATGCTGCTGGGCCGGCGGGTCGGCGTCATCCAGGCCACACCGTATGTGCAGTCCGCGATCGGCTACGCGAACCGGCTGTCCGGGGACCACGAGTCGGCCATCTCCGCCGTCTCCGATGCGGTCGAACAGTTCACCGAACTGGGTGACGACCTGGCCCGGGCGCAAACCCTTCATCAGTTGGGTTGCATCCGCCGCGACAGCGGCGACTATCGTGCGGCCGGCGACGCGCTCTTCGTGGCGCGGGAGCTCCGCATCGGCCTCGGCGACCGCCGCGGGGAGCTGTTGACCGAGCTCAACATAGCCCTGCTGAACGCCATGGCCGGTGACGTCGACCGTGGCCTGGCGATCGCGCGCCGCACCTTGTCCGGGTTCGAGTCCGCCGGGGACCAGGTGGGCATGGGGGCGACGTTGACGATGCTCGGCGGCATCGAGCTGCTGTCCGGACAGATCCGGGCGGCCCGGGAGGTGTACGCGCGGGCGGCAGAACGGCTCGCTCCGTGGCGGCGAATCATGGGTTGGCTGCGGTTGATCGTCGCCGAACTGTCGAACGAACTGGGCGATCGACACCGCGCTGTCCGTGAAATGACCGGGGCAGCAGCGGTTTTCGACCGCACTGGCAGCGTCATCGCCGACGCGCGGTTGGCCGCGCTGCGCAGGCGGGTGTCCGGCGATGGTGGTGTGTTCGCGTTGAGTTCGCGTTGAGTTCTGGTTGAGGTCGGCTCTCTAGCGTCGCTCCTGGATCTACCGGCAACCAGGAGGAATGCATGACAATCACCGAAACCGCGCCGACCCGCATCGGGGAGGCCACCATCGCCGAGTTCGCCGCCGGCCTGCGCGGCACCGCGGTCCGGCATACAGACGCGGACTACGACCTGGAGCGCAGCATCTGGAACGGGGCCCACGACCGTCGTCCGGCGGTGATCGCCCGTTGCGCGGGTGTCGCCGACGTGATCCGCACAGTCGATCTCGCCCGGAGCGAGGGGCTGCCGCTGGCCGTTCGCGGCGGCGGCCATTCGATCCCCGGATTTTCCACCGTCGACGGCGGCATCGTGCTGGACCTGTCCCTGATGAAGGGGATTCGGGTCGACCCGGCCCGTCGACGGGTGACGGCTCAGGCCGGCTGTACATGGAAGGACCTGGACGCCGAGACTCAGCAGTTCGGGCTCGCCGTGACCGGCGGCCTGGTGTCGTCGACCGGCATTGCCGGGTACACCACGGGCGGCGGCATCGGCTGGCTGATGCGCAAGTACGGACTGGCCAGCGACAACCTGGTCGGCGCCGACGTGGTGACCGCCGACGGCCAGTTCGTGCACGCCAGTGCCGATGAGAACCCTGATCTGTTCTGGGGACTGCGCGGCGGTGGCGGCAACTTCGGTGTGGTGACGTCTTTCGAGTTCGAATTGCACGGGGTCGGGCCGGTCCTCTCCGGGATCGCCTTCTACCCCGCCGATGAGGCGGAGCAGGTGCTGCGCGGCTACCGGGCTGCCTGCGTGGACGCACCGGACGAGCTGACGACGTTCGCCAACCTGTTGATCGCGCCGCCGGTGCCGTTCCTGCCCGAATCGGCCCACGGCAAGCCGATCGTCGCCGTCCTCGGCTGCTGGACCGGTGATCTCGAAGCCGGCGAGGCCGCCACCGCGCCGTTCCGTTCGTTGGGCACCGTCATCGCCGACGTCTTTGCGGCCAACCCCTACGCGGGGTGGCAGCAGGCGCTCGACCCGCTGTGGCCGCGGGGCGTGCACAACTACTTCCGCTCGGCATTCGTCCGCACCGCCGACGACCCAACACTTCGAGTGTTGTTGGATTCCTTTGCCACTTTGCCCACCCCGACGACGGAGATCCACCTGCAACACCTTGGCGGCGCGGTGGGTCGCATGCCCGCCGACGGAACGGCCTTTGCCATGCGCGAGCACGAGTTCATCGTCAACGTCGTCGCCCGGACGCCGACCGAGGAGGGTTTCGCCGAAGGCGTCGAATGGGCTAGAGCGGTGACGTCCGCGCTCGGTGCGGACGCCGCTACCTATGTGAACTTCACCGGAGAATCGAATGCTGCCGTGGTTCGGGCGTCGTACCCGCCGGAGACCTACCGGCGGCTGGTGAACCTGAAGAACCAATACGACCCCACGAACCTGTTCCGGTTGAACCAGAACATCGCGCCGTCGGTGTGACGACCGTTTCGGGGTGACCAGGGGTGACCTGGTGAGTTCTGTTCAGAGGCCCAGTGCGACGATGACCTGAACGAGCAGGATCTTGCCGATCATCCCGATCGCGAACAGCGTGGAGTACCCGGTGCCGATCCGGTCGTCGTCGACCTTCCCGTCGGCGAAGGCCAGGATCGCCGGCTGGCCGATGAATCCGGCGAGCGCGCCTGCCGCCCGGGCCGGCGAGACCCCCAGCGCCCGTCCGATCAGCACCATCAGGATCGCCGCGACGAGCACGCAGGCGACGCCGACCACCACGATGCGCAGCCCCAGCAGGGTGAACGCCTGGGAGGCGAACGCCTGACCGGAGGACAGGCCGACCGCGGCCAGGAACATCAGCAGACCCAGCTGCCGGATGGTGAGGTTGGCCGAGGTCGGCAGGCCCCAGACGATCGGTCCGGTCCGCTCGAGCCGGCCCAGCACCATCCCGATCACCAGCGGGCCGGCGGCCGCGCCCAGGCTGAGCCGGATGCCGCCGGGCAGCGGCAGCACGATCAGCCCGACCAGCAGGCCCAGCGCCAGGCCGATGCCCATGCTGAGCGCGTCCACCTCGCTGACCTTGCGCTCGGAGTCACCGAGATACTCGGCGACCGAGGGCATCTGGGAACGCGGCGCAACCACTCGCAGCCGATCACCGAGTTCGATGACGAACTCGTCGTGGGCGAGCGTGTCGGCGTCGCCGCGCCGCACCCGGGTGACCACGCCACCGAACCGGTCCGGCACGCCCAACTCGCCGATCGTGCGCCCGGCCACCGACGGATTCGACACCACGATGCGCCGGTAGTCGACGGCGGAGCGGTCGTTCGCCAGGTGCGCTCCGGCTTGCTGGCCGAGGAAGTCGATGGCGGTGCGGACCGAGTCGGCCGGTCCGACCACCACCACCCGGTCACCCGGCTCGAACTGCTCGTCGGCGGTGACCACCCGGGTCGCTCCGTTCCGGGTCAGGTACGAGAACCGGACCAGGTGTTCCTGCAGACCGGGCACCTCGGCCATCCGCACCGGCCGGACAACCTCGATGCTCAGGTCGACCAGCCCTTGGCCGGCGGCCGACACGGGGTCCTTCGGCGCCGGCCAGCGGCGCCCCAGGACGAAGGAGACCAGCAGGATGGTGATCAGCACGCCGAACGGGTAGGCCAGCGCGTAGCCGACGGCCGGCTCGTCGGATCCGGCCTTCGCCGTGGCCGCGGCCAGGGTCGGCGTGCTGGTCAACGCGCCCGCGAACGTGCCACCCTGCAACGCGGAGTTCAGGCCCAGAGCGGAGCCGGCCGCGATGGTCGTGGCGGTCGCGAGGATCAGCACCGCGAGGGAGCCGAGCATCAACGGCAGTTGGCGGCGGACGGTTCGGAAGAACGATGCGCCGGAGGCCAGGCCGATCGTGTAGACGAACAACGCCAGGCCGAAAGACTGGACCAGGCCCAGGTTCTGACCGAGGCGAGGGTCGAGCGCGCCGAGCGCCAACCCGACGAACAAGGCGCCGGCCGCCCCGAACTTGACCGGCCCGAACGGCACCATCCCGAGCAGGGTGCCGAACGCGACGACCACGAACAGGCACAGCAGCGGGCTGCCGGCCAGGATGTCCAGCATCAACGCGGCTTACAGGCCCAGGGACGCGGCGACGGCCTTGACCTCCGCCGCCGACGCCTTGAGCAGCTCCAGTTCGCGGTCGTTCATGGGGACGTCGAGCATGGCGGCGACGCCGGTCTTGTTGACCAGCGACGGCAGCGACAGGCAGACGTCGGACAGCCCGTACCGCCCGTCCAGCAGTGAGCTGACCGGAAGGACGCCGTTCTCGTCCCGCAGGATCGCCTCGATCACCCTGGTCGCGGCCAGGCCGACGGCGTAGTTGGTCGCGCCCTTCCCGCGGATGATCTGCTCGGCCGCGGTGACCACGTCGCTGTGGATGCCGTCCTCGGTCGCCTTGTCCAGCTTGGCTCCGCCGGGCGAGACGAAGTCGTGCACGGGCACCGTGCCGATGCTGGCGGTGCTCCACATCGGGAACTCCGAGTCGCCGTGCTCGCCTGCGATGAACGCGTGCACGCTCTGCGACGCGACGCCCAGGTGCCGGGCGATGACCTGACGCAGCCGGGCCGAGTCCAGCACCGTGCCGCTGCCCAGCACCCGGTTCTTGGGCAGTCCGGAGAACTTCAGCGCGGCGTAGGTGAGCACGTCG
>JBIOVW010000540.1:0-6884 GCA_044867945.1 Nakamurella sp.
CCGATGCCATAGGTCCGGACATTGTCCTTGTCGAAGCCCGGCTCGTCCCCCCGGACACCGTTGTCGTCGACGGTCAGGTGGGCGATCGCCTGCTCGTAGGTGCCGCCGTCGGTCGGGTTCCACTCCAGGGAATCGAGCTGCTCCTTACTGATGCCGGCGTCGTCGGTCATCGCCTCGTTGTAGAACACCGCCACCGTGTCCCAGTCCTTCGGCAGGCCATATCGCTTGCCGTCCGCGCCGACCCACAGGTCGGCCAACCGAGGCTGGTAGATATCGGTCGGCACGTTGTCACGCGCGATCAGGTCGTCCAGCGGCAGCAGCTGCTCATTGACCATGAACTCGGGATACTTGGACAGGTGGTCGGCGAAGACATCCGGCGCCGTTCCACCGACGAACCCGGCGGTCAGCTTGGTCCAGTAGTCGCCCCACCCGATCTGCGTGATCTTCGCGGTGACGCCCGGGTTCTCGGCCGCGAAGGCATCCGCGCAGGCCTGATAGGCAGGCAGCTGCCCCGCATCCCACAGCCAGTACTGCACCTCGCCGGCGCCGCTGCCCGCGCTGCCCCCACCACCGGCGGCGAACCCACCGACGCAGGCGGTCAGTGTCAGCGGCATCGCGACGGCCAGGGCGAGCAGGCCCAGCTTCCGTCTCATTGTTCAATCGCCTTTCCTCGGACCGGGATCACTTGATGCCGGAGAACTGGATGTTGTTGACGACCTTGCGGCCGAAGATGCAGAACAGAATGATGATCGGCACCGCGGCCAGCAATGTGGCCGCCATGAGCCCGGGCCAGTCGGGCGCGCCCTGCGGCGTCTGCGATCGGAAGATGCCGAGCGCGACGGTGATGACCCGGCGGTTGTCCTCGGTGGCGACCATCAGCGGCCAGAGGTACTCGTTCCACGCGCCGATGTACGTCAGGATCGCGAGCGTGGCCACCGGTGCGGTGCTCATCGGCAGGATGACCCGCAGGAATATCTTGAAATGGCCCGCCCCGTCCAACCTGGCGGCCTCCTCGATCTCCGGGCTGATGCCGAGGAAGAACTGCCGCAGGAAGAAGATCGCGAACGGCGTCATGAAGAAGAACGGCAGGATGATGCCGGCGTAGCTGTCCAGCAAGCCCAGCTGCCTGATCAGGATGTAGTTCGGCAACATCGTGAAGATCGGCGGAACCATCAGGGCGGCGAGGAACAGCGCGAAGACCTGGTCGCGGCCCGGCCAGCGCAGGCGGGAGAACGCGTAGGCCGCCATCGCGCTGAAGAAGACCTGACCGACGGTGATGATGGTGGCCACGATCACCGAATTGAGCAGGTACAACCAGAAGTTGATGGCCGCGCCGGAACCGCCCTCCGCCTGCGCCTCCTCCAGGGTCGACAGGCCGAGCACGCGTTTGAAGGCGCCCCAGGTGAAGTCGGCGGGCAGCAGGTTCGATGAATTCGCGCTCAACGACCGGCCGTTGGAAAGGGCGGTCCGCAGCATCCAGTAGAACGGGAAGAGGGTGATGAAGAGGATCAGGACCAGCATCACCCAGCCCAGGATGCGTCGGGGGGTGATGCTCCGGCGCTGCGGGCTCGGGGCCGCGTCGGCGACGTCCGACTTGGTCGCGACTTGCGTCATGGTGCGGCCTCCTATGCCAGGTCCGACTCGCGGCCGCGCAGGAATCGGAACTGCAGCGCGGCGACGATGATGAGAATGATGAAGAGAACGACCGAGATGGCGCTGGCGTAGCCGAAGTTGTTGACGCCGAAGCCCTGGTCGTAGATGTACAGCTGAAGCACGCGGGACGCGTTGCCCGGCCCACCGTCCGTCGTCACCGCGACGGTGTCGAAGATCTGGAAGGAACCGACCACGGTGACGATCAGCACCAGCGTGATCACCGGCCGCAGCAACGGCAGCGTGATCCTCCAGAACTGCTTGGATGCGGAGGCACCGTCGATGGACGCCGCCTCGTAGATCGACTTGGGAATGGTCTGCAGCCCGGCGTAGATCAGCAGCGCGGTGTAACCCATGTGGCGCCAGACGTTGACCAGCGCGATCGTCGGGATCACCAGCACGGGATTTCCGAACCAGGACTGACCGGAAAGGCCGATGGCCTCAAGGAACTGATTGACGATGCCCAGCTGCGCATCGAGCATCCAGTACCAGACCATGGCCACCACGACGTTGGCGATGAAGTACGGCAGCAGGATGATGCCCTTGGTCAGCGTCCGCTTCACGACGCGATCCATCAGCAGGGCCAGGCCGATGGCCACGGTGGTCTGCACGATGATGTTGATGATCACGTAGTAGACGGTGACCTTGAGCGAGTTCCAGAAGATCGGGTCGCCGAGCAGTCGGGTGTAGTTGGTCAGTCCGATGAAGTCCGGGGCCTTCAGCAAGTTGTAGTTGGTCAGGCTCAGGTAGAAGCCGCGGATGGCGGGCAGGATGAAGAAGACGATCAATCCGATGGCCGCCGGCGCGATGAACAGCAGCGCGGCCTTCAGGTCGCCGGGACCACGCCGGTTTCGACCCGCCGTGCGGGTGCCCCGGGCGAAGCCCTTCCATCGCTGGGCCGGGGATTCGGCTTCGATCAGCTCACTGGCTGCCGGTGTCGATGTCACGGCCGATCACCCCGAAGGGCAACGGTTCTCATTGGTCTGGCTCCTTTGCTGCGACGGTGTGAGAGCGCGCTGGGTCCCCGATCGGTGGGGATGTGCTTTCAAGCGGTGGGCCTGCGGGCCGGCGGCGGGGCGTGCGGTCGTCATCCGCCGTCGGGTTCGGCGGTGACCCGCAGCAGGTGGAGGTATCCGGGGAACATCGCCGGAATCTGCACGCCGGCCAGCGCCAGTGCCCGACCGGACTGCCGCAGTGTCTTTCCCCACCATGTCGGGACCTGGGGAGCCTCCGGGTAGATGGCGGCCGGGTGGAGCGGTTCCAGCCGGTACCGCCGATCCGGGATCAGTCCCGGCAGCCGGACCGGCCCGGGTGGCCAGGTGAGCGAGCGGTCGACCGTCACGATGCCGAAGAGCGCGTCCGTGCCGTCGGGCGCGATCACCCCGGACACCCAGACCGCCGGGTCGGGATGGTCTGCGACGACCACCCGGCCCGAATGCAGGAGCGGCCGGAGCTCCTTGTGCAGCGCCACCCAGGTGGCCAGGCCCGCACGCTCGTCCTCAGTGGCCTGCAGCAGGTTCCATTCGATGCCCAGGTGACCCCAGATCGCCGTGCCGGCACGCAGTCCCAGGTTCAGCGTGCGGCGGGTGGTGTGCGCGGTCGGCGCCCCGACGTGCGTGCCGATCAGCTCCGGCGGGAGCAACAGCTGCGTGTACCGCTGGATCTGCTGCCGCTCCAGCGCGTCGATGCAGTCGCTGGCCCAGACCCGGTCCGTGCGTTCCAGGATTCCCAGGTCGACGCGGCCACCGCCACCCGCGCACGACTCGATCTCCAGATCCGGGTGCCGGGCGCGCAGCTCGTCGAGCAGGCGGTAGACGGCCAGGGTGTGCCGGTGCACTCCCGGCGTACCCGCCGGGCCGTGACCGGCCTCGACCACCATCCGGTTGTGATCCCATTTCAGGTAGGCGATCGGGTACTCGTCGAGCAGGCTGTGCAGGCGCTCGGCGATGTAGTCGTAGGCTCCCGGATGGCCGAGATCGAGCACGTACTGCTGCCGGGTGGCGATCCCGGTACGACCGCCCGCGCGGAAGATCCATTCCGGGTGGGCGCGGGCCAGGTCGGAATCCAGGTTGATCATCTCGGGTTCCACCCAGAGCCCGAAATCCATGCCCAGCGAGCGCACATGGGTGATCAATGGGTGCAAGCCGTTCGGCCACACCTCCGGGTCGACGTACCAGTCGCCGAGGCCGGCGTGGTCGTCGCGACGTCCGCGGAACCAGCCGTCGTCCAGCACGAACCGCTGCGCGCCGGCAACGGCCGCGGCGTCCGCCAGCTCGATCAGGGTCTGTGGGTCCTGCCGGAAATAGACCGCCTCCCAGGTATTCAGCAGCACCGGCCGCGGCGTCCGCGGATGCTGCGGGCGCGACCGCAGGTAGTCGTGGAACCGGCCGGAGAACTCGTTCAGGCCGGCCCCGCAGGATGCGTAAACCCATGGGGTGCGGTACGTCTCACCTGAGCCGAGGCGAACCTCGCCGGGCAGCAGCAGCTCCCCGGCGCCCAGCAGGCGGCGGCCGTTGTACATCCGCTCCGCGTACATCTGCTGATTGCCCGACCACCCGAGGTGAATTCCCCAGACCGAGCCAGAGGTGAAGTCGAAACCGCGGCTGCCGGCGATCAGCAGAACCGCTCCGTCCAGACCGGGGCGGCCCTGCCGGGATTCACGCAGCGATGTGCCGACCGTGAACTCCCGCCGCTGCGGAACCCGTTCGCGGGCATGACGTCCGGTCAGGTCCAACAGTTCGGTTGCCTCGGCCGGCACCGGAAGCGCGATGCTCACATTGTCCAGATCGTACGCGCGTTCCGGGTCCGTGTTGGTCAGCTCCGCGCGGATGCGCAGCAGCCCGGAGCGGGCCAACTCCAGCCGGATCAGCAGGTCCAGGCCGGCGGTGGCGTCGGTCGAGACGAACTCCCGGCCACCGGCCAGCTGCGTATCGGCCGCCACGGCTCGCTCGACGACGAGCTTGAAGTGGGGTGAGAAGTCGGCTCCCTGCCGGCTGCCGGTGACACCCGGCCTTCCCACCCAGCCTTCCGCGGGCTGCGGAATCACCGCCACCTGCTCGAGCGCGTCGATCGCGCTGTCGCCGACCGGCGGCCTGGCCGCCAGTTCCAGCTCGGCAAGGTCGGATCGCTGCAGATCACCGAGGTCGGGCCCCCAGTACACGACGGCCGGCAGACCGCCCGCCCGGCTGTCCAGCAGCACGCTGACCCCGGCGGCGCGCAGATGCGTCAGGTCGCCGGCAAGATTGTCTGCCATCAGTCTCCTCGTGAGTGGAGTCATAGTTTCATTGCGGTATAAACCCGACGGTAGTCAAGCATGACCGCGCGCAGCCGTCAAGGACCAGGAGCGGGGGAATTTGGGCTTACTGTCGCAGACCCGACACTATTCACGACGAGGTTGATTCCTTCAATCAACAAACTCGGCCTGGCTCCTCGGTTGCTCGCACGCGCAGGCCTCTGGCGGCGCGGCGCACCCGATTGACTCGGTCCGGCCCTCCAGGCACGCGCCGACGCCGCCGGGTCGGCACTGTCGGAGGGCGGGGGCATCATGTCTGGCATGCCTGCCGCCACTGCCGTCACGCCCGCCGCCCAGGTGCTGTCCCGGGTGATCGCCGCCGCCGCCGGACCGGGGGCCCGGCCCCGGCCGGACCAGGTCCGCGCGGTCGACGAGCTCGTCGAGCACCGTCGACGGGTGCTGGTCGTGCAGGCGACCGGGTGGGGCAAGTCGGCCGTCTACTGGGGAGCCACTGCGGCGCTACGCGGGCGCGGCGGCGGCCCCACCCTCGTTGTCTCGCCGCTGCTGGCCCTGATGCGCGACCAGATCGCAGCCGCCGAAAGGGCCGGCCTGCGGGCGGCCACCATCAACTCGACGAACGTCGACGACTGGGCCTCGGTGCTGGACGAGTTGCGGGCCGACCGGCTCGACCTGCTGCTGGTTTCGCCGGAGCGGTTGGCCAACCCGCGGTTCGCCGCCGAGCTGCCGGACCTGCTGGCGCGGTGCGGGCTGCTGGTCATCGACGAGGCGCACTGCGTGTCCGACTGGGGGTTCGACTTCCGGCCCGACTACCAGCGGCTGACCCGGATCCTGCTGCGGCTGTCTCCCGACACCCCGGTGTTGGCCACCACGGCGACCGCGAACGAGCGGGTGACCGAGGATGTCGCGGCGCAGCTCGGCGACGACACCGTGACGCTGCGCGGGTCGTTGGCCCGGGCCTCGCTGCGGCTGTCCGTGGTGCCGGGCCTGAGCACGCTGGAGGGCTACGCCTGGGTGGCGGACGCGCTCGGCGCGATGCCCGGCTCGGGCATCGTCTACGTGCTGACGGTGGCGGAGACCGAACGGCTGGCCGGGTTCCTGCGGGAGCGCGGCATCGACGCGGCGGCCTATTCGGGGCAGACGCAGAACCGTGAGGAGCTCGAGGACCGGCTGCGGCGCAACGAGATCAAGGTCCTTGTGGCCACTTCCGCGCTGGGCATGGGCTACGACAAGCCCGACCTGGCCTTCTGCCTGCATCTGGGCTCGCCGTCGTCCCCGGTGGCCTACTACCAACAGGTGGGACGCGCCGGGCGAGCCCTGGACGACGCGGCGGCGGCGCTGGTGCCCGGTTCGTCGGACGAGCGGATCTGGGAGTACTTCGCCACCGCCGGCATCCCGACCGACGACCAGGTGCGACGGGTGCTGGGGGTGCTGGACGAGGGTCCGCAGAGCCTGCCCGCGATCGAGGCCGCCACCGGGATCCGACGGGGGCGGCTGGAAACGCTGCTCAAGATCCTGGCCGTCGACGACGTGGTCACCCGGGACCAGGCCGGCTGGCGCGAGGGGGCGCAGCCGTGGGTGTACGACGAGGCGAAATGGTCTGCGTTGCGCCGGGTTCGGGCGGCCGAGGCCGACCTGATGCGCCGCTACGCGCACGGCGAGGGCTGCCTGATGCAGTTCCTCCAGCAGGCCCTGGACGACCCGGATCCGCACCCGTGCGGCCGGTGCTCGGTCTGCACCGGCAACCTGCCCGGACCGGGTGCCCGGCCGAACCCCGACACGGTGGCGGCCGCCCAGCGGTTCTTCCGCGGGCAGGACGTGGTCGTCGAGCCGCGCAAGCTGTGGCCGAGCGGCCTGCCCGGCCGCAAGGGCAGGATCACCGGCCTGCAGCCGGGCCGGGCGTTGGCCTTCGCCGACGATCCCGCCTGGGCCGAGGTGATCGGCTCGCTGTGGCGGCAGGATGCGGCCGCGCCGACGGAGGTGC
>JBIOVW010000541.1:0-4153 GCA_044867945.1 Nakamurella sp.
AACCGGACTCGCCGCATAACCACACGAACCCGACCCCACCGACCAGGAGTTGACTCAGAATTCCGGCTCCGCCGACCCTAGCCTCCTAGGGCACACCGATGATCCGATGTCGCAACGGAGCGACGCCCGCGCCGCCGCCGTCCCGTAAGACTGGTTCGGTGAACCTTGCCGATGAAGGGGGCCTAATCCTGCAGTCGTGGGTGCCAGGCGTGCCATCCCTTCGGTGCCGTCGATCGGGCCCGGCACCACACCGTTGACGCGAACTCCGTCGGCACCCCATTCGATGGCCAGGACGCGGGTCAGCATGTCGACGCCGGCCTTCGCCGCGCAGACATGGGACTGCGCCGCCCACGGGAGGAATGCCTGGGGGGCCGAGATGTTGATCACGACCGCGCCGGGTTTGCGCAGGTACTGATGGCCGCTGCGCAGGACATGATAGGTGCCGAGCAGGTCGATCTCGACCACCGAACGAAAGGCGTTGGGCGACATGCCCAATGCGGTGGCCGGGAAGTTTCCGGCGGCCCCGGAGACCAGCACGTCGATCTCCCCGAATGCCGCGTGCACCGACGTGAGTGCCTCGCGGGTGGCCTCGACGTCCCGGACGTCGGCGGCCACGCCCATCGACCGCGCGCCCAGCGCCCGGAGTCGACCGACCGCCGCATCCACCTTTGCCGGCTTTCTGCTCATCACGGCCACCCGGGCACCGGCGGCGGCGAAGCCCTCGGCGATCCCGAGGTTGATCCCGCTGGTGCCGCCGGCCACGAACACCGTCCTGTCCCGGAAATCCAGGGGGCTCCGGGCCGCCGTGACCGGCCGGGCATCCGGCGCCGCCGGGTCGGCGCGATCGGTCGGGCCACCGTCGGGCGAGGTCATCGCGTGCTCAGGTCGGCCGGGGCGAGGATGTCCCGCTTGAGGATCTTGCCGGTCGGCCCCTTGGGCAGGGTGTCGACGAACCACACGTGCCGTGGGGTACTTGTACCCGGCGACCTGCGACTTCACGTGCTCGCGCAACTCATAGACGGTGGTGGCGGCACCCCCCTTGAGGACGACGACGGCGGCCACCTCCTCCCCGAGGAGCGGATCCGGCAGGCCGATCACCGCGGCCTCGGCGACCGCGGGATGCTCGTATAGCACCTCTTCGATCTCCCGCGGGTACACGTTGTACCCACCGCTAATGATCATGTCCTTCTTGCGGTCGACGATGAAGAAGTAGCCGTCCTCGTCCATCCGGCCCAGGTCGCCCGAGCGGAACCACCCGTCCGGAATCGCCGCCGCGGTGTCGGCGGGACGGCGCCAGTAACCCTTCATCACGTTGTGCCCACGGATCGCGATCTCGCCGACCTCGCCCTGCGCCACCTCGACGCCCGACTCGTCGACCACCCGCATCCGCACACCTTCGATCGGCGTGCCGATCGAGCCGGCCTTGCGGGGTCGGTCAGGGTGGTTGAAGGAGGCCACCGGCGAGGTCTCCGACAGCCCGTAACCTTCGAGAATCTTGCAGCCGAAAGACTTGTCGAAGGCGCGCAGGACCTCGAGCGGCAGGGCGGACCCGCCGGAGACGCACACCCGCATCGCGGAGGTGTCGTGGTCCTTCCGCTCCGGCACGCCCAGCAGTGCCCCGTACATCGTCGGCACCCCCGCGAACACGGTCGCGCCGTGCTCGGCGATGGTGCGCAGGGCGTGCGCCGGGTCGAAGCGGGGGAGCAGCGTCAGGCCCGCGCCGGCCGCGACAGTCGCGTTCAGGCAACAGGTCTGGCCGAACGAATGGAACAGCGGCAGGCCACCGAAGGTGACGTCGTCGGACGTCAGTTGGACCAGGTTGGCGACGTAGACCTCGGCGTTGCGACGCATGCTGTCGTGGGTGAGTTCGGCACCCTTGGGCTGCCCGGTGGTCCCGGAGGTGTAGAGGATCACCGCCGTGTCGGATCCGTCCCGATCGACCACCTCGTCGACCAGCGGCGCGGACGCCAGCATCGTCCCGAAATCGTCGTCGACGACGACGGTGCGTGCCCCGGCGGTGATCGAGCCGGCCTGCGCCTCGTCCGCCATGGCGGCCAGCGCGAGCATCACCTGCGCGCCGGAATCGCCGAAGTAGTAGGCAACCTCGCGGGCCTTGAGCAACGGGTTCATCGGCACGACGACGCCGCCGGCGCGCAACACGCCGTAGTAGGCGACGGCGAATTCGGGCACGTTGGGCAGCATGACGCCGACCCGGTCGCCGGCCTGGAAACCGAGTTCACGAAGCAGGCCGGCCACCCGACCGCTCCGTTCGTCGAGCTCGCGGTAGGTCATCGCGGCGTCGCCGAAGCGGATGACCGTCCGTTCGGCATGGTCCCGGGCACTGCGGGCAAGGCTTGATGCGAGGTTCACGCTGTGGACTCCGTTGTCGGTCGGTGACGATGTCTGTGGGATTCTCGCGACGGGCGGGGCAACTCCATACTGGCGGTGGGATGCGGTGGCGTCGATGTTCCCGCGCTGCGGAATGCCGGCCCGGGACTGTGCGCCGGCACAACGGGCTCGCCGCGGTCGTCCAGACGATCACATGCCGGCCGGTTGGCACGCCGAGTCCCGGTGTGCTTCGCTCGGCGACGCACCGGAGGAAGGATGACGGGGCTCGACGACCGGCAGATCGCCCGCTGGCGGCTGGCATCGCAGCACCTGGTCGGCCGCCCGGCCGGCGCTCCGGACGACGTGGTGCGCGGGCTCCTCGCCGTGCAGGCGGAGAACTTCTCGCAGGCCGGCTGGGCGGTGGCCGCGCGCGGTACACCCATCGATTGGGCGCGGTTCACCGCTGCGTTCGATGCCGGCGACCTCCTGCGCACCCACGTGCTGCGTACCACTTGGCACTTCGTCACCCCGGACGATCTGGTGTGGTTGGTCGGACTCACCGCGCCGGCGCTGCGTCGCCTGTACGACCAGAGTCGACGCGCCTACGGCATCGACGACCGCACGTTGGACGCCGCGGTCGCGGTGATCGTGGACGGCATCGCCGCCGACGGGCCGCAGACCCGGGCGCAGCTCCGCGCCCGACTGCAGGACGCCGATCTGCCGGCGGCCGGCCCGGCGCTGACCGCCGTCACCGCCGGCGCCGAGGTGATGGCGCTGATCTGCAGCGGACCGCTCGCCGGGGCCGACCAGACGCACGCCCTTGTGCGCGAGCGCGCCCCCCGGGCCCGGCGACTGGACCGGGACGAGGCGCTGGCCGAGATCGCCCTGCGGTACGTCACCGGCCACGGCCCGGCCACCGAGCGAGACCTGGCCTACTGGGCCACTCTCACGGTCACCGACGTGCGCCGGGGGCTCTCCGCGGTCGCCGACCGGCTCGCCGTTTCGAGCACGACGGACGGACCTTCTGGCACGCCGTCGACTCGGAACCGCCCAACCGGCCCGCGGGGATCGTGCGTCGGATACGGCGGGGCACCTACGGGCGGTTCAGGCGGATATGCCGGTACATATTGCCAGCGTATGCTCGTATGCGTGAGGACGTCGATGAACCTGCCGGATGGACTGCTGGCCGCCGCCAAGAGGCGCGCGGAAGCCGAGGGCACGACCGTGACCAGCCTGGTCGAGCGGGCGCTGCGGGACCTTCTGGCCAGGCCGCCGGCCAGGCCGTCGGTCGAGTCGCTGCCGACCTACGACGCCCCGCAGTCCCGCCTGCTCGTCGATCTCGCCGACCGCGACGCGCTGTACGCGGCGTTGGACGCGGACGGAGCGAAGTGATCTTGCCCGACGTCAACCTCCTGATCTACGCCTTCCACCGGAAGGCGCCGGAGCACGCGGTGTACTCGGCGTGGTTGAACGAGGTTCGATCCACCGGACGGGACCTCCTGTTGCCGGCACCGGTGCTGATCGGATTCCTGCGCATCGTGACGAACCCGCGCGTCATCGAGGCGCCGCCGTCGACGGCCCACGCGTTGTCGTTCGTCACCGCGTTGCGCTCGGGGGCAGGGGCGCGAGAGGTCACCGACGAGCCTGCGGTGTGGCGGTGCTTCGCCGGCGTCGTCGACGGCGATCAACAGATCCGCGGCAACCTCGTCCCGGACGCGTATCTGGCGGCGGTCGCAATCAGCCATGGTGCGATGGTGGCGACTCGCGATCGAGGATTCGCCCGGTTTCCGGGACTGCGGTGGTTCGATCCGGCCTTCGGCTGACC
>JBIOVW010000542.1:0-2229 GCA_044867945.1 Nakamurella sp.
AACGGCGACTCCTCGACCGGATGCTCCCGCCGATACCGATTCACCCAGTTCCCCAACGTGCCTTCATTCACGTGGATCTCCCGAGCCACCTCAGCAATAGGCCGCGATGATTCGATCACCAGCAGCACGGCCTCTTCCTTGAAACTTGCGGAATACTTCATCCGCTTCTCAGCCACCCGCTCATTCCTCTCTATCCGGAAAGGAACCTATAAGGTCCCCTGTCCGGTAAACGGGAGGCACGCCAGTCCGGTCGGGGCCTTTCTCCCGAGCAGGCCCGGTTGTAGGGAATTGGCGGCCGGGGCTCGGGCGCTTCGCGCGTGCCGGGTTCCGGGTGGCGCCGGATGACTCACAAGCTCGGGTGGCGTACGTGCCTGCCCCCTTGGTGGGGAGGTGCGCGGGAGGACCTGTGGGCTCCCCGTGCCGGATGGGCCCTCGCCGGGGTCGCGCTTGCTGGTCGGGGCCGAGCCCTGGGCCAGCGCGTGGAGGCAGTGATGAGTGAGACGTCTCTGTTCGAGCCTGCAGTGGTGGCTGCGCCGGCTCGGGTGACGGTGGGGATCGATGCCGCGGTGACGGCCAACCACCACGTGTGCATTCGCACGGTCAACGCCGAGGGCCGGGTGGACGTGTCTCGGTTCCAGGTAGGGCCGACGATCAGTGGCCTGGGGGTGCTGACCCGCCGGCTGTCGGCCACGCCGGGGGCGGCGGTGATCGCCGAGCCGACGTCGATGACGTGGCTTGGGCTGGCGATCGCCGCCCGCCAGGCGGGCTGTCAGTTCACGCTGATCGGCGCCCGGCATGCCGCGCGGCTGCGGTCGGCGATCATCGCCAAGAGCAAGTCCGATGTGATCGACGCGGACGTGGTCGCCCGGGCCCCGGACGTGTTCGACCTCACCGAGTTCCGGCTGCCGACACCGACCGAGCTGGCGCTGCGTCGGGCGGTGACCCGGCGGCAGAACGCGGTGATGGATTCCAACCGGGCCTACCGGCGGTTGCTGTCGTTGGCCCGGTGGGCGTTCCCGGATGTGTGGATCGCGTTCGCCGGGTCGCTGCCCACCGCCTTGGCTGTGCTCGAGCGATGGCCGGATATCCGCGCGCTCGCCGCAGCGCGTCGTTCCAGCCTGACCGCGGTGGTCGCCCAGCGCACCCGCGGCGTGGCCGACGTGCCGACCCGGGCCGAGCAGATCCGGCACGCCGCCCGCGAGTGGGTGGATTTCTGGGACGGCCGGCTGGACCTGGACGCGCTGGCCTGGGAGGTCAGCGAGCAGTTGCGCGACTACGCCGAGGCCCAGGCCCGGGTGCAGCGGGCCACCGCGATGGCCACCACCTGCTGGGAGACGCTCTACGGCCCCGACCCTCTGATCCTGAGCCTACCCGGCGTCGGACCGGCGACCGCCCCGGTGATCCGCGCCTACCTCGGCGACGTGACCCGGTTCGCCACCGGCAAGCAGGCCGCCAGCTACGTCGGGATCACCCCGTCGTCGTGGGCGTCGGGCACCGTCAGCCAGCCCCACCGGGCGATCACCAAGGAAGGGCCGGCCGCGCTGCGGCTGGCGTTCTACCAGGCCGCGAACGGCGCCCGGCGCACCGATCCGCAGTTGGCCGCGTTCTACCACCGGCTCATGACCCAACGCGGGCACTGCCACACCGAGGCCACCGTCGCGGTGGCCCGCAAGCTGGTCGAGCGGACCTGGCTGGTGCTGACCACCGGCCAGCCCTACCAGCTGCGTGACCTCAAGGGCAGGCCGATCAGCGACCGGGCCGCCAAGGCCCTGATCGCGACCGAGCTCGTGGTGGACCAGGAGATCCGGGCCCGCGCCCGAGCACACTCTGCGGCCACCCACCGAGGCAAGCTCACCCGCTGACCGGCCACAACTGATTCCCCCCCGCTCCGGACGCGGTCACCGCTCCAGCGGGGGCGCGGCCGACGAGGGTCAAGGGCGGGACCCGCCCTAGGGGCCCGTCGCGCAGCGAGCGCGTAGCGCCCCCTTGACGCACGGCGAACCGCGACCACGACCATCACGACCCGCGCCCGCAGGGCGGGCCGAAGGTCTGGCACGCCCACCCACGGTCATCACTTTGGCGTTGACAAACCGTTAGGGAATCTCTTCACAAAGCAGGGTGTAGTCGAGTGGGCGCGTCGCTGCCTGGGTAAGGGTCGAGGTCTTCCGATGATGGGGGTTCCTACGCCTCCCAGCCGGAAGACCTCGACGTGTCTGACGCTACCTTCGC
>JBIOVW010000543.1:0-5073 GCA_044867945.1 Nakamurella sp.
GCTCGGGACTAGCGCCCAGGCCGCACCGCGCTGATCAAAGATCCACCGAACCGGACGAATCCGGCGCGAAAGTGGTTGTTGGATCAGCGCGGGTGCCCCGGGCCCGTGCTGGACCGCGCATATAGGATGTAACGGTCGCCTTGGTTTCGACTGATCAGCGCGGTGGCTGTGGAAGCCGGATCAGCGCGGTGGCTCGGGTAGGCGGAGACCGGGCAGGGCGTCCGAGGCGGGGTCACTGCCCGAGCGCGGCCACCAGTTCGCCGTCCTCGATCCGGTCCCATGCGTCGGTGAAGTCGTCGACGGCGGCGTGGGCGAGGTTCTGCTCGACCGCGTGCAACCGGCCGAAGATGAACCCGGCGACACCGTCGGTGTCCCCTTCGATGGCGAGTGCGGCCAGCAGGTCGGCGGCGCGCTGGGCGTCGAGATGTTCCTCGACCGACTCCTGCAGCTCCTCAAGGGCGGCGGCGAGCACGGCTGCGTCGGGGCCGAGCGGGCCGACCGTGGACTCCGCGGCGTACCGCATCGTCGTCGCCCAGTCGCCGACCTCCTGCAGGGGCGAGGTCCGCGTGGGGTCGGCGAGCGCCGACTCGGCGAGCTCCTGCAAGCGGTGCCAGCCCGCGGACAGCAGCGCCGCGAGTTCCCGTCCGGCCGCCCGCTGCGCCCGCTTGGCCAGCGGTGGCGCGCCGACCAGGTCGTCCAGCGACCGGAGCATGGCCAGGTACTCCGGGCCGTTCAGCATCACCCGGGCCCGGGTGGTTGCGGTGGCCATTCGCCGGTCGCAGGCCTGCTCCAGCCGGGTCCGGGCCCGCTCCCGGTACGGCGCAGGCTCCTCCGCCAGCTGCTCGACCAGACGTTGTCGGGCGGATTGGATGTCCCGCGCGGTGTCGAACGCCGCGACGACGCCGCGCAGCGAATCCCTGAGCCCCGGCACGGACGGGTCGTCGAACAGCGGAGCGTACACGGTCAGAATGCCGGCGATCCGGCGGCAGATCGGGCGGGCGTCCAGAGCCGCCCCGATGCCGCCCTCGCGTGCCGCCCGGTCCGCGGTGATCAACCGGTCCGTCTGCCGGGCGATGCAGGCGACGATCACGTCACCGGCCGTCTTTCCCCGACGCGTCGCGACCGTCCGGTAGTCGAGGGCCCGGGCCAGTTTCGACGGCGATGACGCCGGCCGGGCCCCACCGGCGGTCAGCACCTCGACGGTCGCCGCCAACTGCTCGCCGGTGCCCTTGACGAGCTCCGCCTCGACCTCACGCCAGCGCCGGGTCCCACGACGACCGTCGATCAGCCCGATGCCGGTGACGTGGTCGTCGGCGACCTCGACGAGAACGGTCCCCTCGGCGTCCAGCAGATGTCGCACGGTGCGCTCGTTGAGCACCCTGGCCACCGGCGCGAGGGGTCGGCCGCGCGCGGCGCCGAGCACGAGCGCACCGATACCGTCCGGCACGACGTCGCCGTCACCGGCGCTGAGTGGAAGCCCGACCTCGGTGCGGGCGCCCTCGACGGCGGGCAGCTTGAGATGCCAGCCGGCGTCCGGGCCACCGGTGCGACGACGCAGGGTGACCCTGGATCGGAGCAGGTCGAGATTCTCGGTGTCGTAGTAGACGGCGTCCAAGTGGTGGGTCACCGGCTCGTCCGGGCGGACGATGCCGACCGCGGTGAGCCGCTTGCGCCCGTCCAATGCGGGCAACGGCGCGTCCGGATCCAGCTCCAACTTGGTCTCGATCTCGATCTGCCGCGTCGGGCCGGGCGTCCCGGCGGCGGATCCAGCGGCGTCCCCACCCGGACCGGACTTCTTCTGACGCGCAGCCATGCCCCTTTGGTACTCGCATCGTCCGCCAGGAGCCAATCCCCGGCCGGGTGTGTCACCGCGGGGCGGTGGATCCGCGAACCCGCAGGGTCGGCCGGATCAACTGTTCCTCGGCCGGCAGCGACGGGTCGGCCATCCGTCGGATCAGCGCGCGACCGGACCGCCGTCCGACCTCCATGCTGGCGTTGTCGATGCTGGTCAGCCACAGATGGCGGACCTGGGCGAGCGACGTGTTGTCGTAGCCCACCATCGACACGTCCTGGGGAACCCGCAGTCCGAGTTCGTGGGCGGCGGACATGGCGCCGATGCAGCTGATGTCGTTGACCGCGAAGACCGCGGTCGGTCGACCGGCCCCGCCGAGCAGCCGGACGGCCGCCCGGTAGCCACCCTCCTCGGTCATGTCCGCCTGTTCGACGGTGATCTCCAGGCCGTGCGCGGTCATGACGTCCCGGTACGCATCGCGACGCAGCTGGGCGACGGCCCCGTGTGTGCCGGCCAGGTGGGCGATCCGGCGATGCCCGAGGCCGATGAGGTGCTCGACGGCCAGGGTGGTTCCGATCCGGTCGTCGTTGGCCACCACGTCGACCCGGGGCAGCACCACGTCCCGGCCGGCGGCCACCACCGTCGGCACGGCGGCCGCGGCGGCGGTGATCGCCGGGGTCGACGGCATCGAGCCGACCAGCACAAGTCCGTCCACCCGCAGCTCCAGAAACCCGCTGAGCAGTGCCTGGTCGGCCTGACGATCGACGCGGGCATCGGCGAGCAGGCAGCGGTAGCCGTGTTCGTTCAGGACGGTGGTCAGCCCGTCCAGGCAGTCCACGAACCATGGGTTGCGCAGATCATTGAGCAGCACGCCGATCGTCTGGGTCCGCCGCGTTGTGAGCTGGCGGGCGATGGCGTTGGGCCGATAGCCCAGCTCGTCCATCGCCTGCTGCACGGCCTCGCGCCTGGCCGGACTGACATGCGGGGAATCCCGCAGCACGAGCGAGACCAGGGACTTGGAGACGCCCGCGCGTTCGGCGACGGTTCGGATGGTCGCGGGTCGGGACACAGGATCGCTCAACCGAGAACCCCTTCGATCTTGGACCGGTCCATGGTAGCGAAGAGGCGCGCTGGATGTGCCGCCGCCGCACCCGGGAATCCTCCGCAGCGAGGCCTTGACTCCAACGGTCCAACATTGGCATGATGTCAGGACATTTGGACCGGTCCACAACCGGGGTTCGTGCGAGCAAAATGGAGGACCCACCGTGGTGACGAACAACGACCGCGCGACCCTCGGGGTGGCCGTCGCCGGCTTCGGCTGGATGGGCCGTGTACACGCCCAGGCATATGCCCGGCTGCTGCACCACTACCCGAACCTGCCGTTGGCGCCGAGGCTCGTCGCGGTGGCGGACGAGGTGCCCGGTCGATCCGAGGAGGCCGCCGCTCAGTACGGCTTCGCCGATGCGGTGCGGGACTGGCGGGAGCTCGCCGCCAACCCGCAGGTGGACGCGGTCAGCATCACCGCGCCGAACTTCCTGCACCGGGAGATCGGCGTCGCGATGGCGCAGGCCGGCAAGCACATCTGGATCGAGAAGCCGGTTGGGCTGACCAGCGCCGATGCGCAGGCCGTCGCCGACGCGGTGAGCGCGGCCGGTGTCCAGGGCGCGGTCGGCTTCAACTACCGCAACGCGCCGGCCGTCGCAGCCGCCCGTGAGCTGATCGCGGCCGGCGAGATCGGTGCCGTCACGCACTGCCGGGTCCGGTTCTTCAGCGATTACGCCGCCCATCCCGAGGGAGCGCTGACCTGGCGATACGAGAAGCAGCGCGGCGGTTCCGGGGTGCTCGGCGATCTGGCCTCGCACGGCGTCGACCTGGCCCGGTACCTGCTCGGCGACATCTCCTCGCTCGTCGCCGATACCGCGATCTTCGTCCCCGAGCGGGCCAGGCCGACCGGTGCGACCACGGCGCACGCCCGGGCCGCCGGCGGTGAGCCGGGCGCCGTGGAGAACGACGACTACGCCTCCGCGCTCGTGCGGTTCGCCTCCGGTGCGCGGGGCGTGCTGGAGGCCAGCCGGGTCGCGGTCGGTGAGCAGAACGCCTACGGCTTCGAGGTCCACGGCACCAGGGGCGCGGTGTTCTGGGACTTCCGCAGGCTCGGTGAGCTGGGGCTGTCCACCGGCACCGTGTACCAGGATCAGCCGGTGTCCACGATCTACGTCGGCCCCGGCGCCGGAGAATACGGCGCCTTCCAGCCGGGCTCGGCCAACTCGATGGGCTACGACGACCTGAAGGTGATCGAGGCCTACCGGTTCGTCCGGTCGATTGCCGAGAAGCAGCCGTATGGGGCGACGCTGACCGACGCGGTGGCCGGCGCCAAGGCCCTGGACGCCATGGTCGCCTCCGTCGGGTCCGGGAGTTGGGTGACCCTCTGATGGCGCTCGGGGTAGGCGTGATCGGCGCCGGCATCATGGGTGCCGACCACGCGAACACGGTGTACCGCAAGGTGTCCGGGGCGCAGCTGGCGGCCGTGACCGACGTCGATGCCAGCCGGGCGCAGGCGGTGGCCGATGCTTCGGGTGCGGCCCTGCCCGCCGACGGGTTCGCGCTGATCGAGGACCCGTCGGTGGACGCGATCGTCATCGCCTCGCATGATTCCACCCATGCCGAGCTGACCCTGGCCGCGATCAGGGCAGGCAAGCCGGTGCTGTGCGAGAAGCCCCTCGCTCCGACCGTCGGGGAGAGCGCCGCGGTGGTTTCCGCGGAGCGGGACGCGATCGGGTCCGGAACCCCGCTGGTGTCGGTCGGTTTCATGCGCCGGTTCGACCCGGGGTACGTGCAGCTTCGGGCCGCCCTGACGGCCGGCCGGGTCGGCCCCGCGGTGGTGGTGCACGGGATCAGCCGGGGTGTCTCGTCGGCGCCCGGCGCGACCAGTGAGTCCAGCATCACCGGATCGGCGATCCACGAGTTCGACTGCGTGCCCTGGCTGCTGGACTCGCCGATCACCGAGGTCAGCTGGCACGGCGGGCGTCAATCGGGCGCGGTGGACCCCCTCCTGCGTGACCCGCAGGTCCTGCTGCTGCGCACCGCGGACGGGGTGCTGACCACTCTCGAGGTATTCCTCAACGGTCGGTACGGCTACGACGTGCGTTGCGAGGTGGTCGGCGAGCACGGCACTCTCGCGCTGACCGAGCCGATCGTCATGGTGGTGGACAGTTCCCGGACGCGAGGGCACGACTACCCGGCGGACTGGCGTCCCCGGTTCGCCAAGGCCTACCGGGTCC
>JBIOVW010000544.1:0-4013 GCA_044867945.1 Nakamurella sp.
TCCCGGCCGACAAAATGCCGGCGGAGAAGTTGTTCACCAGCATCTCGAAGCCCGGCTTGATCTTGCCTTCCCAGATCGCGTCGACCTTCTTCATCAACCACGCGGCCAGCGGGCCCATGATCATCGCGCCCATGAACATCGGCACCGGCACGGACATGATCACCCCCATGGTGGCGATCACCCCCACCACCGCCCCACGCACCCCGTACACCATCCGGCCGCCCTGCGCCGCGATCAGGATCGGCAGCATGTACCGGACCATCGACTGGACAAGACCCTCATCGGCATAGTCACCGAACCCGCCGATCCGGTCGATCGGGAACGGCCCGTCCGCGATGAACAACGCCGTGATCAGACCCCACGCGATGAACGCCGCGATGTTCGGCATGATCATCCCGGACAGGAATGTGCCGAACTTCTGCACGTGGACCCTGGTGCTGGACTTCTTGCCGGTGGTGCCGCCCGTCGCGCCTGCATCAGCGGTCACGATGTGCCTCTCCCTCTTGGTCAGGCAAAACGGATGAATCGGTCGACGCTGCTGTTCGTCCGCGCTGATCTCGCCGGAGCACAAAGTGCTCCGAACGGGCTCACGATAAACCCGTTGCCGATATTCGCAAGTGCGCCCGCCGGGCGCGGGTTCACGACGTAGCCAACCGTTGTCGATGCCGCTCGGCCGGGTCTGCGTGGATGGGTCGAATTGCTATCGAGTCGAGATCGCAACGACATCTCTGCCGCCGGAACGGCCCGGACACCGGTCAGCCGAGCAGCTCGCGGATCTCGTCCGCCGTGAGCGGCGCCCCACCGGATCGGCCGGCGTCGGCGGCGCCGCCCAGCACGTCGTCGAACAACTTGGCCTTGCCCGCCTTGAGCGCCATGACCTTCTCCTCGATCGTTCCCCGGGCCACGTACCGGTGCACGATGACGTTCTTCCGCTGGCCGATCCGATGCGCGCGGTCGATCGCCTGCGCCTCCGCGGCCGGGTTCCACCAGGGGTCGAGCAGAATGCAGTAGTCCGCCTCGGTCAGGTTCAACCCGAATCCGCCGGCCTTGAGGCTGATCAGGAAGACCGGCGCCGCCCCGGACCGGAACGCGTCGACCACCGCCGCCCGGTCCTTCGTTCGGCCGTCGAGCAGGCAGTGGGCGATCCCCAGGCTGTCGAGCCGATCCCGGGTCCTTGCCAGGAAACGAGTGAACTGGCTGAAGACGAGCACCCGGTGCCCGGTGCCGACGATCTCGTCGATCCGGTCGGTCACCAGCTCGAGCTTGGAGGAAGGGATGTCCCGGTAGGCTTCGTCCACCAGCGAGGGGTCGAGGCTCAGCTGCCGCAGCAGGGTCAGTGAACGCAGGATCTGGAACCGGTTGTCATCGAGTGAGCGTTCGTCCCGTAACAGCCCGAGAATCTTCTGCCGTTCCCGCTGCAGGTGCCGCTGATATACCTGCTGGTGCCGCGGACTCAGGTCCAGTTCGATCACCTGCTCCAGCTTCAGCGGCAGTTCGGGAGCCACCTGCTCCTTGGTGCGGCGTAGCAGGAACGGCGCCACGCGACGGCGCAGTTGGGCCAGCCGATCCGGCAGGCCACCGCGCTCGATCGGCAGCCGGTAGTACTCGGTGAACCGGCGCGAGTCGGGGAACAGGCCGGGCGCGGCGATGGCCAGCAACGCCCAGAACTCCATCAGGTTGTTCTCCAGCGGGGTACCGGTGACCGCGAAGGTGACGGGGGCCGGGAAGTCACGGGCGCAGCGGAATCCCTTGGACTGCACGTTCTTCACGAACTGGGCCTCATCCAGGATCAGGCCGGACCAGGGCAGCTGCCGGTACTCGTCGTGGCCGAGGCGGAACAGCTGGTAGGAGGTCACGACCAGATCGGCGCCGGCGACCGCCGCGGCCAGCGTGCACCCGCGACGGCCATTACCCTGGGTGACCGCGACCATGCGCAGTCCGGGGGTGAATCGGGCGGCCTCGGCCATCCAGTTGCCGATCACACTGGTCGGCGCCACCACCAACAACGGCGGGCCGGCAGGGGTCATGGACCGGGCGTGAGCGACCAGGCCGAGCATCTGGACGGTCTTACCCAGTCCCATGTCATCGGCGAGGATGCCGCCCAGGCCCCGATCGAACCTCTCGCGCAGCCAATCCAGGCCCTCGCGCTGGTAGCTGCGCAACTCGGCCCGCAGCCCGTCCGGCACCGGTTCCGCCGAGAACCGATCGCCCGGGCCGACGGCCAACTCCCGAACCCGGTCCCGCCAACAGGCGGCCCGCGCGCCGAGCAGGCCCGATTCCTCCAGATCCGACCACCGCGACGCGGTGTAGCCGTCGATCCGCAGCTCGTCGGGCCCCAGCTCGTCCATCGCCCGGGATTCCTCGATGAGTTCGCGAAGCCGGTCCCATCCCTCGTCGAGATCGGCCCGGTCCAGGTAGGTCCCACTGGGCAGGATGATCATCGGATCGTCACCGGCGAGCGCGCGGAAGACCAGCTCGAACGGGACGACCTCACCGTCGACCGAGACGCGGACCGCGAGCCCTAGCCAGTCCCTGGACAGCCCGCCCTCGTCGTCGTCACTGTCGTCGTCGTCGCCGTCACCGTCGTCGTCGAATCCGATGTCCAGCACCGGCGGCGACACGGCCGGTCGATACCGCAGGCCGGCGTCGCTGCCGTCGAGCTCTGTGACCAGCTCCGGCATCTCGGACAGTACGGGCCACGCCCGGGTCATGAAGCGGACCGACTCCGGCCCTTCGAGCAGGAACCGCGGCAAGGGCTCCGGCCCGTCGGGGCCGGAGGTCAACGCGGTCGGTGGCAGCACCCCCGCGGCCAGCACGGACTCGATCACCCGGTGCAGCACCGAACGATCGGCGCGGGACGCGCCCCGCCGATCGCCGAACTCACGCCGGTCACCCGACTCGTCCTGCCACTGCCAGCGCAGCGAGGTCCGATGCCCCGGCTCACGCGTCGCGGTGAGCACGACGTGCGGCGGGGTCGGCGCCGGGATGGTGACCGAGCCGTCGCTGCACAGCACCGGAATCCGGCGCCGGAGCGCGGGCACGAACTCGGTCAGGAATCGGTGCTCATCCGAGGCGGGGATCGGGATCGACCCGGCCGCCAGCATCGCGGCGAGCTCGGCGGTCAGCGGCCGCCGGAGCCGGACCAGGGCGATCGGTGGCGTCGGCGATCGGCCGGCGGGCAGGCCAATGATCAGGCCGTGCGCCGGCTGTCCGATCAGCTGGGACGATGCCGGGTCAAGGGTCCTTTCGCCGAGTCGGACGACCGGAGTCAACCGCAGGTGGTCGCCACGGACCAGGTCGAGCATGAGCTCCGCCGGATCGGCGCAGAGTTCGACCGGGGTGTGGGATCCGTCCAGGAGCAGGTCGATCCCGGCCTGCTGGGCGTCCGCGAGTGCGTCCCAGAACTGGGACCCGCCGGGCCCGTCCAGCGCGATCCACCCGGACAATGCCTGGTTCGGGTTTCGGCGCAGTTCCAGATCAGCGATGCCGCGCAGGGATTCGAGTTGCTGTGGTTGATAGTGGGCGGTGTAGTAGCCATACCGCAGGTCTCGCCAGGACACTCCGCTGCTCACCCAGCGATTGCGGGCGTTGAACTGGATGGGCCGGATCCGCAGCATGGCGGCGCCGCTGCGGTCCGCGGCCGAATGGAGCAGGACGCTGACCTGGAGGGCGAGTGCGGTGTGCACCCGGTCCCGCTCGGCCGGCGACTTGCGCGAGGCGCCCAGCAGATGGGTGAGCGAGACCTCCCATTCGGGGGCATCCGGCACCACCGACACCATTCGGCCGGATCCGGTGGGGGCCCGGAGGGTGGTGGGGCCGAGATGCTGCAGCAGGGCGGCGACGGCGTGCTTGCAGTCGAGTTCGACCGGGCAGTCGCACTCGCCCTCGAACACACCCACCCTGGCACCGACCAGCACAAAGGCGACACTCACCTCGTACGGCCAGGGTCGGGTACCGCTGACCGTGGCCCGTAGTTCACCGGAGCCGGTCTGCTCGCAGGTCAGCACGCAGCC
>JBIOVW010000545.1:0-2568 GCA_044867945.1 Nakamurella sp.
TTCACTGAACTCGCGGCTGGCCGCGCCCGCCGGTCTGCAGCTCACGCTCTTCCAGGAGCTGGGTCCGGAGCGTTGAGCGGGCGGCCCCCCAAAGGGGGGCACGCTCGCTCAGGTCAAGACGTGCTCCTGGTCCCGGCGTGGCAGCATGAGCGACACTGCTGCGCCGACGGCGCACAGCCCGGCGGTGACCAGGAAGATCTCCTGGTACTCGGTGATCAACGCGTCCTGCAGGGCCCGGCTGTAGGCGCCCAGGCGTTCATTGAATTGTTGTTCGGTCATGCCGAACGGCAGCGGCGGCACCAGGGCCGCGGTCAGCTGCCCGAACCGCCAGAACCCGAAGGCGGTGAGCGTGGCCAGACCGATCAGCATCCCGGTCATCCGTGCGACCACCAGGGCGGCCGAGGCGACGCCGTGCGACGGACCGGGTACCACCCGCAGCACCACCGAGGACAGCGGGGCGATCACCAGGCCCAGACCGAGCCCGGCGATCACCAGGTCGGTGTCCAGCGCGGGCAGGCCCAGCGGGTGCACCGCCTGCAGCACGCCGTCCGTCCACCGGCCCATCAGAGCGAACCCGGCCGCGGCGATCAGCAGACCGGTGGCGCTGACCCACCTCTCCCCGAACCGATGGGTGACGAGCCCGCCGACCACGGCCCCCACCGGCAGGGCGACCAGGAACCGGACGAGTACCGCGGCGGCCTGGCCGGACGTCATCCGGAGCAGGGTCTGGGCGAACAGTTCGACGTCGACGAGGGTGACCATCAACGCGGCGCCGGAGACCGCGCTCACGCCGAGGGCGGTCAGGAACGGGCCCATCCGGACCCCGGCCGGATCCAGCAATCTGACCCGGGCGTGCCGCTCGTAGAGGACGAACGCGACGACGAGGCCGACCGCGGCGGCCAGGCACGGCAGGCCCCAGGAGGGCAGGACCGAACGGGCCGGTTCCGGGTTGTACAGGCCGACCACCAGCAGGGCGAGCGCGAACGCGAGCAGGCAGCCCCCGACGATGTCGACCCCGCGCCGCTCCCCGTGCGCGGAGGCGGGGACGGTGAGCTGTACCACGAGCATGGCGACGGCGGCCAGCGGCAGGTTGACCCAGAAGACCCAGCGCCAGCTCTCCGGCTGGAGCTCGGCGAAGAACCGCCATGACCCGAACAGCGCGGCCACGCCGACGCCGTACAGGGTGCCCAGCACGCTGCCGAGCTCCTGCAGAGCGCCGACGACGCCCAGCGCGGAGGCCCGTTGCCGCTCCGGCCAGAGGTCGCCGATCAGGGCCATGGTCACGGGGAGCAGGGCGCCCCCGGCAACGCCCTGCACCACGCGCCCGGTGACCAGCAGGGGAATCGACCCGGCCGCGGCGGTGATCGCGGAGCCGGCGGCGAACCCCAGCAGGCACAACTGCAGCACCCGGCGGCGACCGAACCGGTCGGACGCCTGACCGAGCAGCGGCATCGCGGCCACATAGCCGAGCAGGAATCCGGTGACGATCGGGGTCGCCCGCTCGAGCCGGTTCACCGGGATGCCGAGGTCGACGATCATGTCGACCAGCAGCCCGACGACGACGTACGCGTCGAGGGCCGCGAGCAGGACGGCCACGCCGGCCGCCCCGATGGCCAACCGGCGTCCCCCCACGCCCGGATGCTACCGGGGCGGCGGGACGCCGTCGGCGGACTTGGATCGACGGGGTCAGGTCACGGAAGGCGGATGACCTGGCCCGGGAAGATCACATCCGGGTCCGGGATGATGTCGGCGTTGGCCTGGAACACGGCCTCCCAGCCACCGGCCACACCGTTGGCCGCGGCAATGTTGAACAGGGTGTCGCCCGAGGCCACGGTGTAGGTGCCGTCGGCCGCACTGCCCGAAGTGGCCGACGATGCCGAGGAGGACGACGAATCGGCGTCATCGTTGTCGTCGTCGTTCCAGGAGCGGCTGCTGCCGCGCGAGGCCTGCTGGTCATCGTTGCTCGAGGCGCTGCTCTCGTCGGCGGCGCTGGACTCCTCGGCGGCGGGGGCGGAGCCACCGCTCACCGAGCGCTGGGCCGGGCCCTCACCGCCGCCGGCGTGGGCACAGGCCCAGGCGCCCCAGCCCTGACCGGCCAGGGTCTGCTCGGCCACGGCGATCTGCTGCTCGCGGCTCGCCAGGTCGGCGCGGGCCGCGTACTGGGTGCCGCCGTAGGCCTCCCAGGTCGACTGCGAGAACTGCAGGCCGCCGTAGTAGCCGTTACCGGTGTTGATGGACCAGTTGCCACCGGACTCGCACTCGGCGATGTCGTCCCACACGGTGCCCGAGGCCGCCGGTGCCTCCACCGATGCGGCGGCTGCGGCGGCGTCGGACGGGCCGCCGGCAGCAGCCTGGGCGGCGAACGCCTCGGCGGCGGCCGGGTCCTGGGCGTGCCAGGCCTGCCACTGCGCGACCTCCTCCGGGGTGCAGGCGCCGAGCACGCCGATTCCGATGGTGGCGACCGCCGCCATCGTCAGGATCCGTTTCATTCGTTTCGCCCTCCGGGTCGAGTGGAAGGCGGCATCGTAACCAGACCGTCATGGGAATGACTCGCGGCTGACATCCGCG
>JBIOVW010000546.1:0-4058 GCA_044867945.1 Nakamurella sp.
GGGCCCGTTCCCCGTTCCAAGGCCCACTTCGGCGACGGGTTTGCCCGGTTCGGTCGGTCTTGGACAGATCAGCGCGGCCCGCCTCACCTCAGTACCGGTAGTGCTCCGGCTTGAACGGACCCTCGACATCCACCCCGATGTACTCGGCCTGGTCCTTGGACAGCTTGGTCAGTTCCCCGCCCAGCGCCTCGACGTGGATCTTGGCGACCTTCTCGTCCAGGTGCTTGGGCAGGCGGTAGACCTCCTTGTCCCACTCGTTCGGCTTCGTGTACAGCTCAAGCTGGGCGATGACCTGGTTGGAGAACGAGGTACTCATCACGAACGAGGGGTGACCCGTGGCGTTGCCCAGGTTCAGCAGCCGCCCCTGGGACAGCACGATGATCGTGTGGCCGTCGGCGAACCGCCACTCGTCGACCTGCGGCTTGATCTCCAACCGCGTCGCCCCGGACCGAGCCAGCCCGGCCATGTCGATCTCGTTGTCGAAGTGCCCGATGTTGCCCAGGATCGCCTGGTGCTTCATCCGTTTCATGTGCTCGACGGTGACGATGTTCTTGTTGCCGGTGGTGGTGATGACCAGGTCCGCTCGGTCGATCGCCTTGTCCACCGTGGCAACCTCGAAGCCGTCCATCAGGGCTTGCAGCGCGCAGATCGGGTCTATCTCGGCGACGATCACCCGCGCGCCCTGGCCACGCAGGGACTCGGCGGCCCCCTTGCCGACGTCACCGTAGCCGGCCACCAGCGCAACCTTGCCGCCGATCAGCACGTCCGTGCCCCGGTTGATGCCGTCGATCAGCGAGTGCCGGATGCCGTACTTGTTGTCGAACTTGCTCTTGGTCACCGAGTCGTTGACGTTGATCGCCGGGAAAAGCAGCTCGCCGGCCGCGGCCAGCTGGTAGAGCCGGTTGACGCCGGTGGTGGTCTCCTCGGTGACGCCGATGATCGACGGCGTGGTCCTGGTCCAGTACTGCGGGTCGGCGGCCAGCGACGCGCGCAGCAGGTCGAGGATGACCGCGAACTCCTCGGAGTGCTCGGGGTCGTTCTCGTCGATGCTGGGCACCACACCGGTCTTCTCATAGGCGACGCCCTTGTGCACCAGCAGCGTGGCGTCACCGCCGTCGTCCAGAAGCATGTTGGGACCCAGCGCGGTGCCGTCCTTGGAAGGCCAGCGCAGCATCTGATCGGTGCACCACCAGTACTCGGGCAGGGTCTCCCCCTTCCAGGCGAAGACCGGGGTGCCCTTGGGGTCCTCGACGGTCCCGTACCTGCCGACGACGACCGCGGCGGCGGCGTGGTCCTGGGTGGAGAAGATGTTGCAGGACGCCCAGCGGACGTCGGCGCCGAGATCGACCAGGGTCTCGATGAGCACCGCGGTCTGCACGGTCATGTGCAGCGACCCGGAGATCCGGGCCCCCGCCAGCGGACGGACCTCGGCGTACTCGCGGCGCAGCGCCATCAGGCCGGGCATCTCGTGCTCGGCCAGGGTGATCTCCTTGCGGCCGAAGTCGGCCAGCGCCAGCGACGCGACCTTGTAGTCCAGGTCGCCGGACCGGTCAACGGTCAGCTCGGTCACCGGCAGTGTGCTCTGGGACAAGACGTTGCTCCTCACGAACGGGGCTCGGGTTGCCGCCGTGCTCGTCACGGCGCGCATGGCCGGACTCGGGTAGCACCCTGCACCGGACGCCCCACCAGGGCGTGCATGTCATCGGACAGGATAGCCGCGACCGGATCCGCACCGAGGTGCCACACGGGACGGGCGAGAAGTGCGGGCCGCCTGGACGCGACAATGGGCGGGTGCCTGCCTCGACCCCGGACAACCCGCAGCCCCCCGACGGCGAAGGACCCCACCCGCCGCCGCACGACACACCCGCCACGACGACCGGCCCGACCACGCCGGTCCCGCCGGAGGCGCTGATCATGTCGGCCCTCGGACCCGCGAAGGGGCCACGGGCCGGCGGTCACGTCAGCAAGTCCGACTTCGCGTCGGCGGTGTACGGGTCCGTGGTGGCCGGCACGGTCATCGTGAGCGCCGGCCCGGTGCCGGCGGTCGCCCTGGCCGCGCTGCTGGTGGTCAGCGGCATCGTGTTCTGGCTCGCGCACGTGTACGCGATCACGGTCGCCAATGTGCACGGCGGGTGGGAGTTCGGCGCGATCCGCAAGGGCCTGCGCAAGGAATGGCCGGTGGCGTTCGCCGCCATTCCGCCTGCGCTGGCCGCGCTCACCGCGGCCCTGTTCCGAGATGTCTCGCTCGCCGACGGCGCCTGGATCGCGCTCGTCGTTGCCATCGTCGAGCAGCAGTTGTGGGGCTATGCCGCAGCCCGCCGGTCCGGGATGTCGGGTTTGGCGATGGTTCGCATCATCACGTTGAACGTCGTCATCGGCCTGGTGGTCGTCGCCCTGAAGTTCGCTGTCGGACACTGACCGGCGCGGCTCAGTCGTCCTCGGGGAGATTCCGCCGACGGGTGGTGAACAGGCCATAGGCAAGACCGGCGAGCCCGAGCAGGATCTGGGGCAGCGGGAAGGAGCTGGTCGCGATGCCGACCGCCGCGCCGGCAAGCAGGCCGAAGAGGGTCCAGATTCCGACCGCCAGCGCACGCGGCTCCTTGACCGGATCCCTGCTCACCCGACCACGGTATCGGCCCGGGTCCGGGCAGGTCAGCCGGCGCTCGGTGCGTCGGCCCTTTCGTTGCCGGCCGGCGCGTTGCCGGCCGGCGCCGGGCCGCCGGAGGAATCGGCCAACACCACGTCTTCCCGCTGCGGTTCCCGCGCTGCCGGCGACACGATGCCGGCGACCGCAACCAGGCCGAGCACGATCAACAGGGCGCTGAGCAGACCGACGTGCTCGCCGACGAAGCCGACCAGCGGGGGGCCGACCAGGAACGCCAGGTAGCCGATCGTGGCCACGGCGCTGACCCGGGCGGCGGCGGCCTTCGGATCGTCCGCGGCGGCCGACATGCCGACCGGGAAGCCGAGCGCGGAGCCCAGACCCCAGGAGACCACACCCACCGCGGCCAGCCAGGCGGTCGGCGCGAAGATCATCGTGACCAGGCCGACCGCGGCGAGCACGGCTGACACCCGCAGCACGGGTACCCGGCCGAACCGGTCGAGCACCAACACGCCGCCGACCCGGCCGATCGTCATCGCGGTGACGAAGATGCCGAACACCAGGGCCCCGGTGGCGTTGTCGACACCGTGCCCGTCCACCATGGCCAACGCCAGCCAGTCGTTCGCCGACCCCTCCGCGAACGCCATGCCCAGCACGATCAGCCCGATCAGCAGGGTGCGCCGGTCGCGCCAGACGGACAGCCTGGACCGCCAGTCGCCCTTTTCCCGGGCCTCCTGCGACTCCTGGTCGGCGGACAGGGCCGGATCGGGACGCAGGTACCGCACCGCGATCAGAACGGCGATCACCATGAGGGCGGCGACCAGTGACAGGTGGACGACGACCGGAAGCCCGATGTGCTCGGCCAGCGCGCCCGCCGCGGCACCGATGATCGTGCCGCCGCTGAACATCGCGTGGTAGATCGGCATGACCGTCCGACCCAGCGCCCGCTCGTTGGCCGCACCGTCCACGTTCATGGCCACGTCGCACACGCTGTTGCCCACGCCGAAGACCAGCAGCCCGGCGAGGACGACCGGGATGGACGCCAGGCTCCCGCCGACACCCGTGATCACGATGCCGAGCGCGGAAATGATCATCGAGACCCGGACGGTGGCCGACGGACCGAACCGGGCCAGGACGTGGCTGGACAGCGCGAGTCCCACCATGGAACCGGCGGACAGGCCGAAGACGATCAGCCCCATCTGCCAGGTGGACGCGCCGACCGCGTCCCGGATGGCCGGCGTGCGCGCCACCCAGCTGGCCATGGCGATCCCGCACAACGCGAAGATCACGAACAGGGCGTTGCGCCATGCGACGACCTCGCGGCGGGCCAGCGGGGCACCGCCGTTCGTGGCCGCAGCTGTGGCGATCGGTTCGGACATGGCTCCTTGTACTTCCGCTCCGACGTCGGGTGGACGTGCTCAGGATCGTCATCCGTCCTGACGGCTGCGCAAGCCCG
>JBIOVW010000547.1:0-2848 GCA_044867945.1 Nakamurella sp.
GTGTCGGCGATGTCGGCGCGGTCGCCGGTGACGAGAACGACGCGGCTGATGCCGGCCTCACGCAGCGCCCGGACCATGCGCGGCGCGTCGGGGCGGATGGGGTCCTCCAGAAGGAAGGCACCCGCCGGCTCTGCGTCGATGGCGACGAACACGGTGAGCGAGCCGTCGAGGTCGGCCCGGCGGCGGACCTGGCGCACCCATGCGGGCTGGGTGCCGGGCACGATCCAGTCCGCCTTGCCCAGGCGCACCTGGCGCATGCCCACCAGCCCGCTCAGCCCGTAGCCGTGCTCCTCCACGACATCCGATGGCCCTTGCAGGCTCAGGCCGCGGCGCCTCGCCGCGGTGACGATCGCGCTGGCCAGCACGTGTGGCGAGACCTGGTCCAGGCAGGCCGCCAGGCGCAGGACCTCGTCGGCGTCGACGTCGTCCGATGCGGTGACGACCGAGGTCAGGGCCGGCCGCCCCTGGGTCAGGGTGCCGGTCTTGTCGAAGAGGATGACGCGCCCGGCGGCGAGGCGCTCCAGCGCGCTGCCGCCCTTGACGATGACGCCGATGTGCGCGGCCCTCGACAGGCCCGACATGATCGCGATGGGGGCCGCGAGCAGCAGCGGGCACGGGGTCGCGACCACCAGGACGGCGACCGCGCGCACGGGGTCGGCCGCGATCGCCCAGGCGGCACCGGCCAGAGCCAGCGTGAGCGGGACGAACAGGACGGCGAACCGGTCGGCCACCCGCACGAACGGCGACGAGGAGGCCTGCGCCTGCTCCACGAGCCGGACGACACCGGCATACGTGGACTGCGCCGCGACCGCCGTCGCCACAAGCTCCAAGGGCTGGCCGGCGTTGACCACGCCGCTGCGGACCTCATCGCCCGCGGGCCGCTCCACAGGCAGCGGCTCGCCGGTCAGCGCCGCCTCGTCCAGGACCCCGCCGGACACGAGCCGTCCGTCCACCGGCACCACCTCCCCGCTGCCGACGAGGATCCGGTCGCCTCGCGCGACCTCCTCCACCGCGACCTCGACGATGGCCTCCCCGACCCGGCGCCGGGCGGTCCGCGGGGCGCGTTCGACCAGCAGGCTCAGCTCCCGTCGGGCCCGCGCCGCCGCCCGCGCCTCCAGGAGCTGGCCGGACGCCAGCATCACGGTGATCATGGCGCAGGCGAAAGCCTCGCCGACTGCCAACGCCCCGGCCAGCGCGAGCACGGCGATGACGTCGACACTGGGCCGACGCCGACTCAGCGCCCCCACCGTCCAGGCCAGCGACGCGGCCAGGCCGAGGGCCGTGCCGGCGACCCAAAACCTGTCGGCTGCACCGACCGCGCCCGCCAGCCAGGCCGCCCCGCCCGCGAGCAGAAGCACACCCGAAGTGACGAACAGAAGCAGCTCCCTGCGCTCCCGCAACCACATCACCCGCTCATCGTGTCAGCGCCGGAGCCCGGTGTTCCGGCCTGGTTGCCGGACTCACTCCACCGTGGACGGCGGACCCCGCCCGCGGCCCGACTACCGGTGTCTGGTTGGGCCTGGTCATCTTCGTCGTCCCCAGCAATGGGGACCACGGCCCCGTCGCGGTCCAGAAGTGGATTCCAGCACCAAACAGCTGCGTCCAGCCGCGCCCTGACCAGGACGACGTCGGGTGATAGGCGCTCGACACCGCTTTGCAGTGGATGACTCACAGCGAGTGTGAGAGCGTGGTGTGGGCTCCTGACCAGAGCCGACGAAGGTCTAACCAGCCTCGAGAGGATGCATGCGGCGCGGCGTTACCAGTTGACGCTGTCGGAGAGGGTGCTGGTTCCGGATGCCGGGGTGCTGAAGGAGCGGTTTCCCCCGCCGGGAAGGTTCTCCCACGTGACAGTCCCGTCGTCGTTCTTGCGGAAGTACTTGTACTGGACGGTCGTGGACGCGGACAGGTTGACCCTGTTCCTCCAGACCGGGTAGGCGGCTGGGTCGAGCGGAACGGCCAGGTCCGTGTTCCAGTTGCCGAGGGCGGCGGAGTTCCCGGTCACGTAGACCTGCTGCCCGTAACCAGTCGTCGCCGTGGGGTTAAAGGACGTTGCGACGTGGCCGGAGGACGGAGGCACCGTGCAGGTCTCGTACCGGTCGCAGACCTGGGGGAGTACATCAATGATCTTGTTGTCGTGGATGGAAGCGATCAAGCTGATGTACTCACCCATCGCCCAACTGAGCGGCGCCATGGACTTCGTCGGTGTGCCGGGGGCGTAACCGGCCGGAGTGGTGGTTACCCAATCCTGACTGAGCACGGTGCTGGCATTCCACACCTGCTCGGGGATCAGACCGGTGGGCGTCGAGAAGTTCTTCACCGCGGTCTTGTACGGGGTGCCGGCGGACCCGACGCCGCTCTTTGCGATCTCGTACATCCCACGCTCGGCGGTGAAGATCGGCCACAATCGCCCCCGTCCGGAGCCGTCGTAGTTACTGCCGTCGTTCTTCTCCCCGTAGCCGTCGTAGTTGTAGCGGAACCACGCGTCGCCCTTGCCTGCGACCGTCTGTTTGAGGACCGCGTCGTATTCAGCGATGGTGCCGGTGATCGAGGGATCGTTGGCGCCCTTGACCCCCATCCGAACCAGTTCAAGGAAGCCGCCGTCCACGACGCGCCGCTGGTCACGGGCGCCGCCGCCATTCTTATCCTGGATGTTCGCGGAGGTGTCGGGGCCGAAGGTCGGGTTGTACCGTTGTGGGCCGACTCCCATGTTTCCCCTGGCCGCCGGGTTGATCCGCACGTAATACTTGCCGTCACCCCACGGACCGGTAGTGGTGAACATCCAGTCATCGATTCTCTGCTGGAAGCGGTCCGCTGCGGCCAGGTGCCTCCCAGCGGAGGCACTGTCGCC
>JBIOVW010000548.1:0-5287 GCA_044867945.1 Nakamurella sp.
CCGCGACCGCCGACCTCGACGCCGCCTACCCGCTGCCGCCGGCCCCGTGGTTCGAACCCGGCGCGACCCGGTCGGTGCGCCGCGTGCTGGTCCACATCGTCGCCGAAACCGCCCAGCACGCCGGGCACGCGGACATCATTCGGGAAACCATCGACGGCCAGAAGACGATGGGCTGACGTCCGACCACTCGGCGGCGGCCTTCGACTGCGTCGCCGACCGCAGAGCGGCCTACTGTCGCAGGATGCCCACCGCACTCGTCACCGGCGCGACGTCGGGTATCGGATACGCGTTCGCTCGCCACCTGGCCGGCGCGGGATACGCGCTGGTCCTGGTGGCCCGGGACGGCGCACGGCTCGACGAGCGCCGGACTGCGCTGCTGGGGATGGGGGCACCGGCGATTGAGACGATCGCCGCGGATCTGACCGTTGCCGACCAGCGCGACCGGGTGACGGCGAGGCTGGCAGCCGAGACCGACCCGATCGACCTGCTGATCAACAACGCCGGCAACACCCTCGGCGTGGAGTTCCTGCAGGCGGACCCCGCGGCCCTGCAGCGTCAGGTCGAGCTGAACTCGGTGTCGGTGATGCTGCTGATGCACGCCGTGCTGCCCGGGATGATCGCTCGCGGCCACGGAGGCATCATCAACGTGGCTTCGACGGCGGGGCTGGTGCCGGGCCGGGGTTCGACCTACGGCGCCTCCAAGTCGTTCGTGGTCTCCCTGAGCGAGGCGATGGCGCTGGCGGTGCGCGGAACCGGAGTGCGGGTTCAGGCGCTGTGTCCGGGATTCGTCCGGACCGAATTCCACGATCGTGCGCACATCGATATGTCCAGGACCCCGAACTGGGCGTACGTGGACATCGATCTGCTCGTCCGGACATCCCTTGCAGACCTGCGGCGCAGCCGGGTGCTGAGCATTCCCGGGCCGCTGTACAAGGGCATCTACCTGCTCACCCGGGTGCTGCCCAGGCCGCTGGTGCGGACGGTGGCCGCGCGGATCAAGTCACGCGGGCGGACCTGACCCGGGGCGGCGCCCGGCAGCCGGGCGCCGCATCCGTCCGCGGGAGGTCAGGAGCCGAAGGCGTCCCTGGTCGCGTCCTTGGCGTCGTCGCCGGCCTGCTTGACATTGGCCTTGGCCTGCTCGGCCTGACCCTTGGCCTGCAACTCCTCGTTGTCGGTCAGCTTGCCGGCCGCTTCCTTGGCCTTGCCGACCATTTCCTCGGCACCGTGCTTGATCCGATCGCCCATCGTCATGATCTGTTACCTCCGAGTACGCCCTGATCCCGCCTGGTCGGCGGCGCCCCGCGGACCGCGGGCACGCCCTGAGCGGTACCCCGCCACGGAACCGGCCAAACCCGTCGGCTCGGCGACGCTCGCCCGGTCCGCGTTCGTTTCCGCGTCGATCCGCCCGGGTACCGGGTAGAGCGATGGGGCCCGATCTCCGGAGCCCCCGGACAGGAGTTGGTCATGACGTTCGTGCTCTGGATCCTTGCCGTGATCCTGGTGGTCGCGGGGATCGTCGCCCTGATCCGCAAGCAGATCCTCTGGGGGATCGTTCTCATCGTGGTCGGTCTGCTGGTCGGCCCGGGAGGCGTCAGCGTCTTCACCTGACCTGCGCCTGTGACAGGCTGATCGGGTGACCGATGCTCAACTCGCGCATGCCGCCCCGCCGCGCCTCGACGCCGAGCTCCGGGCCCGGCTGGCCGACCTGGTCGGACGGTTGGCCGTCGTGCACGGCCGGGTGACCCTTTCATCGGGGCGGGTCGCCGACTACTACGTGGACCTACGTCGCGCGACCCTGCACCACGAGGCGTCGCCGCTGATCGGGGCGCTTCTGCGCCAGCTCACCGCGGACTGGGAGTTCGAGGCGGTCGGAGGCCTCACCCTCGGCGCGGACCCGGTGGCCACCGCTATGCTGCACAGCCCGGGCCGCCCGCTGGATGCCTTCGTGGTGCGCAAGCAGGCGAAGGCGCACGGCATGCAGCGGCAGGTGGAGGGGCCTGATGTGCGTGGCCGGCGGGTGCTGGTGGTGGAGGACACGACGACGACGGGGAACTCGCCGATGACGGCCGTCGAGGCCCTGCGGGCCGTCGGCGCCGAGGTGGTGGGTGTGGCCACCATCGTCGACCGGCAGACCGGCGCCGACGAGGTGTTCGCCCGGGTGGGCCTGGAGTATCGCTACCTGCTCGGCCTGGACGATCTTGGTCTGCCACCGATGTGACTGCCGCCGCGGACGAACCCGGGCCGACCGAATGGGGCACCGGCCGGGTCGGCGTCGGGCCGCATCCACTGCCCTGGCCGACGGATGCCCGGTACGACCCCGAACTGCTCGCGAACGGAGACGCGCGCAACGTCGTGGACCACTACCGGTACTGGCGTCGGGAGGCGATCGTCGCGGATCTGGACCGTCGCCGATACCCGCTACAGGTGGCCATCGAGAATTTCGCGCACGACGCGAACATCGGCACTGTGGTGCGCACCGCCAATGCCTTCGCCGTGCGCGGTGTCCACATCGTCGGCCGGCGGCGGTGGAACCGGCGCGGCGCGATGGTCACCGACCGGTACCAGCATGTGCACCACCACCCGGATGTGGCGTCCCTGCTGGCCTTCGCCGACTGCGCCGGGTTGACCGTGGTCGCGGTGGACAATCTGCCCGGCTCGGTGCCCATCGAGACCACCGAGCTGCCGCGCGACTGCCTGCTGCTGTTCGGCGGCGAGTCCGCCGGCCTGTCCGGGGCGGCCCGGACGGGGGCAGCCCTGACCGTGTCGATCGCGCAGTTCGGGTCGACCAGGTCGATCAACGCCGGGGTGGCCGCCGGGATCGCGATGCACGCCTGGGTCCGTCGGCACGCGGACCTGACCACGGCCTGGTGAGTCCCCGCATATAGGTTCGGGGGATGGAGGTCGATCTGAGCACGATCCAGAGCACCGTGCCCTGGGTTCTGATCGGCATCGCTGTGGTCGCCATCGTGCTGGCCATCGTCATCAAGAAGATCGTGGGCAAGATCATCGTGCTGGTGCTCGCCGCGATCCTGATCTTCCTGGGTTGGCAGCAGCGACAGCACGTCATCGACTTCGCCAACGGCGTCAAGGACGACGTGTGCAGCCAGTCGGTGGCATTTCTCGGGGTGGATGTCGCTCTGCCCGACGACTGGTGCACGCCCGGCTAGTCGGCCGAGCTTGCGAGGCCGCCATCGAGCCCAGGAGGACCGGGCGCAGACAATCCGGCGACCGAGGAGCCGGGTTGTTCCGCGCGGTCCTGAGGCTATTCCGCCGCAGGCTGCTCGATCGGCTTGGACGACGGGGTCGGGTCGACGGCCGACCGGGCCTCACGGCGCCTGACCACCCAGTGCGCGACGGCCGGGAACGCGCTCGCGCAGATCACGATGACCACCGCGGCGATGACGATCAGATCCAGGTTCTCCCGGATGAAGGAGATCTGGCCGAGAAAGTAGCCGGCGATGGTCACGCTGCCGATCCAGATGACGCCGCCGATGGCCGAGTACAAGGTGTAGATCTTGAAGTTCATCTTGGAGGCACCGGCCATCACCGTGGCCACGGTGCGCACGACCGGGACGAACCGGGCCAGAACGATGGTGATCTTGCCGTACTTCTCGAAGAAGGCGGCGGACTTGTCGATGTACTCGCGTTTGAGGAGCTTGGCGTTGGGCCGGTTGAAGACCGGCGGCCCGATCTTGTAGCCGATCCAGTAACCCACCATGTTGCCCACGAACGCCGCCAGCGTGACCAGACCGATGAACAGCCACAGGTTGATGTCGATCGCGCCGCTGGCGATGAACAAGCCGGACACGAACAGCAGGGTGTCGCCGGGCAGGAAGAAGCCGAGGAGGATGCCGCACTCGGCGAAGATGATCAGCATGATGCCGAGCACGGCCCAGGCACCCATGCTGTTGATGAGATTTTCCGGACTCAGCCAACCGGGCAGAAGCGCGAGGTAGGTGGGGGTCACAATTCTCCAGGGTACGGGCCCGACGGGCCATTGCCGGTGCATTTGAGCTGCAGGGAGACCGCGGGCACAGCCGCGACACCCTCCCCACCTGCGACAACGCGTTCACAGCCGGGTCACTGAAAGACAGACGCGCCGGTGGCCACCCGGGTTGCCCGGGTGGGTCGGTCCGTCGCCTCCGGTGACGACACGGTCGGCCGCGGTCTACCGTCGGTGGCATGGACCTAGCAGCGAGCACGTCCGCGGCGATGGCGCCGTCCGGGGCGCTCACCGCGGTCGGGGAAGCCCACACCCAGACCGACTTGATCGAGGCACTGCGGTCGGTGGTCGGGCCGGACCAGATCCAGACCGACCCGGACATCACCGCCGCCTACAGCCGGGACATGATGCCGCTGGCCCCGTCGGGGACGCCGCTGGCCGTGGTTTTCCCGGCCGACACGGCCCAGGTCGCCGCGGTGGTCAAGGCCTGTGCCGCGGCCGGCGTACCGATCGTGCCCAGGGGTGCCGGATCCGGGCTCACCGGCGCGGCCAATGCGGTGGACGGCGCGGTCAGCGTGGTGATGACGCGGATGAACCGGATCCTGGAGATCGACGAGGGCAACCGGCTGGCCGTCGTGCAGCCCGGAGTGGTCAACCTCGACTTCCGCACCGAAGTGGAATCCCGCGGGCTGTTCTACGCCCCTGACCCGTCGTCGTACGACTGGTGCTCGATCGGCGGCAACCTGTCCACCAACGCCGGCGGGCTGTGCTGCGTGAAGTACGGCGTGACGACCGACGCGGTGCTCGGCCTTGAGGTCGTGCTCGCCGGCGGTGAGGTGCTGCGCACCGGACGGCGGACGGTCAAGGGCGTCGCCGGCTACGACCTGACCAAGCTCATCATCGGGTCGGAAGGCACGCTCGGCATCATCACCGAGGCCACCCTGGCGCTGCGGCCCAAGCCCGCCGCCCCCTGCACGATGGTCGCGGCGTTCGCCGACACCGAGAGTGCGGGCGCGGCCGTTTCCGCGGCGATCCGCGCGGGGCTGGTGCCGTCGCTGATGGAGATCATGGACGCGACGTGCATCAGGGCGGTCGAGGCCCACACCGGCTCCAGCATCCTCGGTGAGGGCGATACCCCGGCGGCGATCCTGATCGGCCAGTCCGACTCGGGGCCAGGGGTCGCCCGACCGGAGATGGACCGGCTGGAGGAGGCCTGCCTCGGGGCGGGTGCGGTGTTCAGCTACGTCACCGAGGACCTGGCCGAGGGGCGGATGCTGCTGCAGGCCCGCCGGGCGGTGCTCACCTCGCTGGAGGTGCTGGGCACCTGGCTCACCGACGACGTCG
>JBIOVW010000549.1:0-5116 GCA_044867945.1 Nakamurella sp.
ATGTCGCCCAGGCCCATCCCGCCGAACGGGTCACCCATGCCGGGGCCGCCGCCCTGAGGGCCGCCGCCGAGCGGATCCCCGCCGAGGTCGACCACCTGCCGCTTGGCCGGGTCGGAGAGCACCTCGTAGGCGGCGGTGACGTCCTTGAACCGCTGCTGGGCCGCCGGGTCCGGGTTGACGTCGGGATGCAGTTCCCGGGCCAGCCGCCGGTAGGCGCGCTTGATCTCATCCTGCGACGCGCTCTTGGCCACGCCCAGCAGGCCGTAATAGTCCCGAGCCACCCTTTGCACCAGTTGCCTTCCCGCGGGCCCTGCCCGCAACCACAGCCCGCACCACACCCAGGCGGGTTGATGGTGTATTCCACACCCGCCGACCGGTCGACAGATAGGGGTCCGTCGCCCCTGTCACCGCCCGGCGACGATCTCCCCGACGTACCGGGCCACCGCCCGGACGGCGGCCATCGTGCCCGGGTAGTCCATCCGGGTGGGACCGACGACCGCCAGTCCGCCCATCAGGGTCTGCCCGCTGCCGTACCCGGCCGACACGAGCGCCGTCGTCGCCAGGTTGATGTCGTCGTTCTCGCTGCCGATGGACACCACCACCGCGTCCGGTGTATCCAGCGCGGCCAGCAGCTTGAGCAGGGTGACCTGCTCGTCCAACGCCTCCAGCACCCCGTGCAGCGCTCCGGGCTGATCCGCCCAGGCTCCCGTTGCGTGCGAGGTGCCGGACAGCACCAGCCGCTCCTCCGGGTGTTCGACCAGGGAGTCGAGCAGGACGGCGATCGACGGGACGACGACATGGCGGACGTCCGGATCCACCGCGGCCCCCGCCTCGGTCAGCGCCGTCGCCGCGTCGGCCAGCCGGCGACCGACCGCCGCGGTGGAGAACACCGAGCGCAGGGCGAGCAGCCCTCCGTCGGTGATGTCGTCGTCCAGCTCGACCAGCCGCTGCTCGACCCGTCCGGTGTCGGTGATGACCACCAGGAGCAGCCGACGCCGGTCAAGGGCGACAGCCTCGACGTGCCGCACTGACGACCGGGCAAGCGTCGGGTACTGCACGAACGCGACCTGCCGGGTCAACTGGGCCAGCAGCCGGACCGACCGTCGGAGCACGTCCTCCAGGTCGACCGCCTCGGACAGGAAGGCCTGGATCGCCCGCCGCTCTCCCGCGGACATCGGCTTGACCTGCGACAACCGATCGACGAACAACCGGTAGCCCTTGTCGGTGGGGATGCGGCCGGCCGAGGTATGGGGTTGCGCGATGTAGCCCTCGTCCTCGAGCACCGCCATGTCGTTGCGGATGGTCGCCGGGGACACACCCAGCTGGTGCCGCTCGACCAGTGACTTGGAACCCACCGGCTCGTGGGTCGCGACGTAGTCGGAGACGATCGCTCGCAGCACCTGGAACCGCCTGTCGTCGGCCGACATCATCACCTCCCCGCACCGGGATCGGGGACGAGACCGCCCGATTGGCACTCGCACCCTTTGGCTGCCAAGTGTAGTCGTCCGTTCGCGCCGCAGATGATCGCGCGAACGCGGCGACGACGACACGCGGCGCAACAACTCCGGTGCCGACCGTTACCCTGATGGGTGAGCGCGCCGGGCAGTGTCCGGGCAGTGGAGGCCCACGGATGATCTTCAAGGATGTTCGCGAAGGTCGGCCCTACCCCGAGCACGGCATGTCCACGCGGGACTGGGCCCGCATCCCGCCCCACAAGGTCCGGCTGGACGACCTGATCACGACCAAGCGTGAGCTGCGGCTGGACGCCCTGCTGGACGAGGCGTCCACGTTCTACGGCGACCTGTTCCCGCATGCGGTGCAGTGGCAGGGGCAGCTGTACCTGGAGGACGGCCTGCACCGCGCCCTGCGGTCGGCCCTGCAGCAGCGGACCGTGCTGCACGTGCGGGTGCTCGACCTGGACGCCCGGTCGGCGGCCGAGACGCTGCCCCCGACCGCGTCGGCGGTCGACCGGATCAACCGGCCAGGCTGAGCGCGATCCCGTCGGCGAGCAGCCGGCCGCGCAGGGTGAGCACCGCCCGGCCGCCGGCCAGTTCCGCGGTGTCGAGTGACCCGTCGCCGGCCGCCGCCTCGGCCGCGCGACGGCCGGTCGTGGTCAGCCGGTCCAGCGGCAACCCGTCGGCCAGCCGCAACCGCAGCAGCACGTCCTCCAGGTGCCGCGCGTCGTCGTCGAGGATCTCCCGGGCGTGGCCGGGACTGATTCCGGCGGCCAGCCGCTGCGCATGGGCGGCCGGGTGCTTGACGTTCCACCAGCGGACGCCGCCGACGTGCGAGTGGGCGCCAGGGCCGACCCCCCACCAGTCCTGGCCGGTCCAGTAGGCCAGGTTGTGCCGGCACCGGGCGGCCTCGGCGCGCGCCCAGTTGGACACCTCGTACCAGCCGAATCCGGCCCCCGTGAGCAGCCCGTCGGCCAGCAGGTAACGGTCGGCCAGCACGTCCTCGGCGGGCATCGGCAGCGCGCCGCGGTCGACCTGCCGGGCCAGCCGGGTGCCCGGTTCGACGATCAGCGAGTAGGCGGAGACGTGGTCTATACCGCCGTCGACGCCGCTGTCGATGACGGCCCGCAGCGAGTCGGCGAATTCGTCGTCGGTCTCGCCCGGCGTGCCGTAGATGAGGTCGAGGTTGACGTGCTCGAACCCCGCCTCCCGGGCCCACCGGACGACGTCGAAAGCGCGGCCGGGGGTGTGCGTGCGGTCCAGGATCGTCAGCACCCGGCGGGAGGTGGACTGCAGGCCCAGGCTCAGCCGGGTGAACCCCGCTGCTCGCAGGGTCGCCAGCAGAGCCGGGTCGGTCGATTCGGGGTTGGCCTCGGTGGTCACCTCGGCATCAGGGGCCAGGCCGAACCGCTGGTCGATCGCAGCCAGGATGGAAGTCAGGGGTGCGGCGCCGACCAGGGACGGGGTGCCGCCCCCCACGAACACGGTGGACACCCGGCGGTCGGTGCCCAGCACTTTGGCGGCCAGGTCGATCTCGGCCAGCGTCGCCGCCAGCCACGCCTGCGGCGACGCCGCGGACCCCAGCTCGCCGGCCGTGTAGGTGTTGAAGTCGCAGTATCCGCAACGGGTCGCGCAGAACGGCACGTGCACGTAGAACGAGAGGGTGCGGTCGGCCGCCCCGCGGTGGGCCACGTCGGGCAGCGACCCGTCCGGCGGTACCGGGTCGCCGTCGGGGAGGGTGGACGGCACGGTGCCCAGTGTGGACCAGCCACTGCCGGTCAGGAGCGCAGTGCACGCGCCAGCGTCGCCGGACGCCAGAGCGCGGACGGCGGATCGACCAGGCACGTCACCCGCAGGAACGCTCGGCCCAGGCTCGGGTCCCGCGCGGCGCCGGCCTGGAGCCGGTCGACGTAACGGCCGACGAACCGGGTGCCGGCGGTCCGTCGCCCCTCCACCTGCGGGAAGGCCAGATCCGCACCGGTGGCGAGCATCCAGGCGACCCCGACGATCCGCGCGACCTGCCGCTGGAAACGCAACGGCCGCAGCGGCCGGCCGTCGGCCAGCTGATCCCGCAGCGCCTGCGCCGCGGCATAGCGCCAGGCGGCGGCCGTACCGGGATCGGCGTCCCGATCGGCCGCATCTGCGGCGGTCAGGTCGAGCAGCGCCACCACCCCGCGGACCGAGCCGTCGCCGTCGCGGATGACGTGGAACGACTGCGGCTGCCGGTCGAACCACCGATCGGCCAGGCCTGCGGACACGGCGCCCTCGGCGCGGCGGACGATGTCGATGGCCGCCGGCCGATCCGCGGCCGCCGCACGATCGGGGTAATGGTCACCCCAGGCCCGCCACGACACCGGCGACCGCACGCCGCGTAGGTTGCGGAACAGGAACTTCACGTCGGCCACGGCCCGCTGCTGCTCGCGTCCGCGGGCCTGCCCGGCCCTCGCCACAGCGTGGGCGCTGACGGCGCGGGCGACGGTCCGGTACGCGTCGGGATCCCGCCACCGCAGATCCGCATCGAGCAGCTCCCGGACGAGGTCGTGTGGTCGGACGCCGTCAACCCGCAGTTCGGTGACCGACAGCCCGGCAAGCCAGTCGAACAGCGCCCGCGCATCCGCCGCCTCCCCGAGCACCTCGGTCAGCAGTCCCTCAGTCGTGGTTCGGGCGATCGCCAGCACGCCGAGCGCGCGTTGGTGGACCGCCGACGGTACGCCGCTGACCAGGCGTCCGAGGAGTCCGCCGACGACGTCAAGCGGCATCTGCGCCGGCCCGATGTCGTCGGCAACCCGATCGGTCAGCACATCGGCCAGCAGGGACAGCGCGAGTGGGTGGCCGTGGGTGACTGCGAGCGCCTCCGCGTGCCGGTCGGCAGCCACGCCGCGGCGCCCCAGATAGCGGCGGGCGCTGTCCGGATCCAGGTTGCGCAGCGACAGCACCCGGAGCAGTCCGGACCACGCCCCGTCCGTCCGCCAGCGCGTCGACGGCGGCTGCCGTCCGGTTAGCACCGTGAGCGTCGATGCCGGCAGCTCGGGCAACAGATGATCACGCAATGACGCCTCGAACGAGGTCATCTGTTCGAAGGTGTCGATCAGCAGGACCTTGCGTCGGTCGTCGGCCGCGCCCGGTGTGGACCCGGTGCGCGGCGCCGTTCCCACGGCTTGCGCCAGCGCGCACCGCAGGTCCGTCGGGCCGCCGATGTCCCGGCCGTCGACCCGGATCACGGCAGCGCCGGCCGCCCGTGCGGCGTCGGCGAACGCGTCCAGCGAGGCCGTCTTGCCGATGCCGCCGGGACCGTGGACGAACAGCACCCGGAACGGCGGATCGTCGGCCGCCAGCGCCGAACCGAACAGCTCCACCTCGCCCGCCCGACCCACGAACTGCTCGCGTCGACGAGCCGCCAACAGCTCACCGAGCGAGCTCGGCGGATGATCGGCCGAGTCGCTCATGAGTCCATGATGGCCGCGATCCGGTTCGGACGCCGGGCTGTCGGTCGGGGCCCGCCCTGGTCTTGAGCCCGGCTCAGCGCAGAACGGCGACCAGGATCGCCACGAGCACCAATGCGACCAGCGCCACCGTCATCCAGCGACGGGACACCTCGGGCAAGGGCCGGCGGCTCATCGGGCTTCACTGGTGGTGGCGATCGGCTCGCTCGTCGCCTTCGC
>JBIOVW010000550.1:0-2549 GCA_044867945.1 Nakamurella sp.
TGGTCGTTGGCACGACCTCGGAGCGGGCCGAGGGCCTGCTGCGCGAGGTGTACGCCAGCATGATCGACGAGGGGACGCCGTTCCTGGTCACCGACTTCGCCACCGCCGAGCTGGTGAAGACCGCCGCCAACGCCTTCTTGGCCACCAAGATCTCCTTCATCAACGCGATGGCCGAGGTCTGCGAGGCCAGCGGCGCCGACGTCACCCAGCTCGCCGACGCGATCGGTTACGACCCGCGGATCGGCCGCCGGTTCCTCAACGCCGGCCTCGGCTTCGGCGGCGGCTGCCTGCCCAAGGACATCCGGGCGTTCATGGCCAGGGCCGGTGAACTGGGTGCCGACCAGGCGCTGGCGTTCCTGCGGGAGATCGACTCGATCAACATGCGGCGCCGGGTGCGGATGGTCGACCTGGCCCGCGAGTCGCTCGGCGGGTCCATCGTCGGCCGGCGGATCGCCGTGCTCGGCCTGGCGTTCAAGCCGAACAGCGACGACATCCGCGACTCCCCCGCGCTCAACGTGGCCGCACAGATGCGGCTGCAGGGGGCGTCCGTCGTCGTCACCGACCCGGAAGCGGTGCCGAACGCGCAACGGGCGTGGCCGGATCTGGAGTACGCCGACTCGCCGTTCGACGCCGCCAAGGAGGTCGACCTGGTGATGGTGCTCACCGAGTGGGACCAGTACCGCAACCTTGATCCGGTTGAGCTGGGGAAGGTGGTCGCCGGGCGACGGATCCTGGACGGCCGCCACGCGCTGGACCCGCAGGCGTGGCGGGCCGCCGGATGGAGCTACCGGGCGCTGGGCCGCAAGTAGGCGGCTACTGGGTGTTCTGCGCGACGACGACCAGTACGAGGCCGCCGGCCACCAGGAACACGCCGAGCCAGCCCAAGGGGGTGACCTTCTCGTGCAGGATGACCACGCTGGCCCCGACGATGGTGAGCAGGCCCAACGCGTTGAACGGGTAGGCCACCGACAGCGGAATCCGGGACAGCGTGGTCAGCCAGGCCAGCGCGGAGATTCCGAACACGAACAGACCCGCCCACACCCAGGGCGCGGTGATCGCCCGGATCAGCACCGATCCACCATCACGTGCGACGACCGCGGCCACCCCGGTCATGCCGTGCTTGAGCATCAGCTGGCCGCTCGCCGCGGCGAGCACCGCGAAGAGCAGCAACAGCAGGTTCGGTAGGGTCAAGGCACGCTCCCGGGCGGACGGCGGCGGACTGTCGGGCGGGGGCGCCGAGGTGGGGTTCGGCTCGACCACCCGCACACCTCCGGACAACGAAACCACCGCAGCAACGGCCCCAGACTAGTCCGGACGCTGCGCCGCACGGCTGATCCGCGGCAGGGGTCCGTCATTGATTCCGCGGCAGGGTTGCGTCATTGATACCGTGCCGGAGGAGATGCCCGACCGGACCGCGAAGGACGCAAAATGAGGGGGACAGGATGAGCGACACCATGCGCGGCGGTCTGCCGCGGCAACAGTCCGCGCACAACGGTCCTTTCGGCCGCGAGCCCCGCATCGGAATTCTGGTGGTCGCCTACAACGCGGCGACGACCTTGGCGCAGACTTTGGACCGCATTCCGGAGACGTTTCGCGACCGAATTTCCGAGGTCTTCGTCTGCGACGACGCGAGCCAGGACGGCACGTACCGGGTCGGCCTTGAGTATCAGCAGTTGGCCGGCGAACTGCCGGTGACGGTGGTGCACCATCAGACGAACCTCGGCTACGGCGGTAACCAGAAGGCCGGATACCGGCTCGCCATCGAGCACGACCTGGACATCATCGTGCTGCTGCACGCCGACGGCCAGTACGCTCCCGAGTGCCTGCCGGACATGATCGCGCCGTTGGAGAGCGGCTCGGCCGACGCCGTTTTCGGCTCCCGGATGATGGTGAAGGGATCCGCCCGAGCCGGCGGCATGCCCGCCTACAAGTACGTCGGCAATCGAATCCTGACCAAGTTGGAGAACAGGGCGCTCGGCTCGAATCTGAGCGAGTTCCATTCCGGCTACCGCGCCTACAACGTCCACACGTTGGCCGACCTCGACCTGAGCGGCACGTCCGACGGATTCAACTTCGACACCCAGATCATCATCGCCCTGGTCAGCTCCGGGAAGACCATTGCGGAGATTCCGATCCCGACCTTTTACGGCGACGAGATCTGCTACGTGAATGGGCTGCGGTACGCCGCCGACGTGCTGGCCGACGTGGCCTGCTACCGGCTGGCCACCATCGGTTTCACCGGCGGCGATCTCGTCCAGACCCAGCCGGAGTACGACCTGCAGGAGACGAACGTCACCGCTCGACGCGCGATCCTGGACCTGCTCGAGTCCGCCGAACCCGGCGCCGTTCTCCAGGTCGGATGTGTCGGTGACAGCCTGGCGGGCGAGCTGCGGCGTCGTGGGCATCGGGTGACGGGTGTCGACATGTACGAGCGCGCGGCGAGCACCCGCGAGCTGGACACCTTCGTGGAGGCCGACCTGGAGAATGGTCTGCCGGAGGATCTCGGACAGTTCGAGCTGGCGATCGCCGCCGACGTCCTGGAGCACATC
>JBIOVW010000551.1:0-3444 GCA_044867945.1 Nakamurella sp.
GTTCGGGACGGGTGGCGAGTTGAACCTGGTGGTCGGCACCGTCAGTGTGACGAGCATCGGAATGGACAACGGCCCTCCCGCCGAAGTGTCCGGGAAGACCAATGCGGGAGGGCCGTGCTCGGATGCACGGAGGCACCCGTTGGTCACGGTAGAGGTGGATCAGGTTCTGGTCGAGTCCCGGTTGGCGTCGGGCGGCGATGCGGACGGCACTTGACATAACGTCGGGAATTACCGACCATACGACAATGCCCGACCATTCAGCGCCCGACTACGAGCTGGACGCCGTTCTCTCCCTGACCGACCCCGCGCAGTACCGCGCGCTGTTCGAGCCGACTCGCACGCAGATTGTCAGCCTGCTGCTGGACCGGGCAGCCACCACCACCGAACTGGCCGAGATCCTGGCGAAACCGAAGGGCACCATCGGGTTTCACCTCAAGTCCCTGGAGGCCGCCGGCCTGGTCCGGGTGGTCCGCACCCGTCGGGTGCGGGCGCTGGAGGCCAAGTACTACGGCCGGACCGCGCGGGTGTTCCTGTTCGAGCAGCTCGGAGAGGCAGCGGGGGCGGTCGCCCGCCAGCTGCGGCAGGCCGCGGACGAGGCCGGCGCGGTACCGGCAGAGACCGACCTGCCGATCAACGGCGGGGTCAGATACGCGCGGATCGCGGCCGACCGGGCCGAGGAGTGGTCCGACCGGGTGCATCAGCTGCTGGATGAGTTCGGCCGCGAACCGCGGGTGGGGGAGCAGTCGTTCGGCCTCGTCGTGGGCCTGTACCCGACGGACCGGCCGCGATTGTCCGCGCCGGGCGCCGCCGGCTCCGATACCCCGGACGGGAACCGGCCGTGACCTCGCCAGGTCCCGGCGACGATCAGGTGACCGACGCGACCGCGGCAGAGATTGCGTCGAGCAGGGTGGCCGGTCCGGGCGCCTACCGCAAGCTGCTCGCCGCCACCGGAGCGGCGAACCTGGCGGACGGGCTGCAGATGGTCGCCGTCCCCTGGCTGGCCTCCGTGCTCACCCGGGATCCGGTGCAGATCGCCCTGGTCACCGCGGCCACCAGGGTGCCCTGGCTGCTGTTCTCGCTGCCGGTCGGCGCCATCACCGACCGCTTCGATCGGCGCCGACTCATCGCGTGGGCGGACACCGCGCGGACCGGTCTGCTGCTCGGCTTCGCGCTGATCGTCGCGGTCACCGGCGCCGCCGCCGGGACGATCACCGACGACACCGGGCCGCCGCCGCATGCCGGCCTGCTGCTGATCGCGCTCTACCTGCTGGCCCTGTCGGTGGGTTTCGCGGAGGTGGTGAGCGACAACAGCTCGCAGACGCTGATCCCGTCGATCGTGCCGCGCGAGCGACTTGAGACCGCGAACGGCCGGCTGTGGGCGGTCGAGACCGTGGCCAACCAGTTCGTCGGGCCGCCGCTGGCCGGGGTGCTGATCGGGGTGAGCATGGCCCTGCCGTTCTTCGTCAGTGCCGGGTCGTTCGCGCTCGCCGCGGCAGTCGTCTTCACCATCGCGGGCAGTTTCCGTGCGGTCGCCGGGGACGGGCCACGGCCGGGCCTGCGCCGCGAGATCGGGGAGGGCTTCCGCTGGCTGTGGCACCACCGCCTGCTCCGGTCGCTGGCGATCTCGCTGGGCGTGCTGAACGCGTCCAGCGCGCTGGCCACCGCGGTGTTCGTGCTGTTCGGGCAGGAGGTCGCCGGCCTGGACGCGGCGGCCTTCGGCCTGCTGATGACCGGATCGGCGATCGGCGCGGTGGTCGGATCCTTCGTGGCGCCGTGGCTCACCCGGCGGGTGCGGCCAGGCACCGCGCTCGCGGTGAGCGTTGTGGTGCTCGGCGTCGGCGAGGCGTCGCTGGGTCTGATGTCGTCGTTCTGGCCGCTGTGGGTGGCGACCCTGATCACGGCGGTGTTCATCGTGGTGTGGAACGTCATCACGGTATCCCTGCGGCAGTCGCTCATCCCGGACCGGCTGCTCGGCCGGGTGAACTCGGTCTACCGGTTCTTCGGCTGGGGCACGGTCGCGATCGGCACCCTAATCGGCGGCGTGCTGGTCGCCGTGATGGAACCGGCGGTCGGCCGGGAGTGGGCGCTGCGTCTGCCGTTCCTGGTGTCCGGGGCCGTCCAGCTCGCCCTGCTGATCTGGGCCTGGCCGCGGATCGGCAACAGCCGGATCGCGCAGGCGAAGGCCGATGCCGGCCTGCCATGAGGGTGCACGTCATCGCCGCGACGGATGCCGCGCGGCGCTTTCTCCCGATTGCCCCGACCCTTGACGTAGGCCGACTTGTCGTCGACCCCACCGCCATTGTCGACCCGGCTGCCACGTCGGCAGTGGCGTCGCGTGCGGACGTAGTGTGCCAGTTGTGCCGGACACCGCGCCTCGCCCCGAGCCGTTCACCACCTCGACCGATCCGGCGGCGCTCGACGACCTGCGCGGGCGGCTGCACGCCACCCGCTGGCCGGACGCTCCCGAGGAGTCGGGGTGGGCCATCGGCACGGATCTTGACTACCTGCGCGAGCTCGTCGGCTACTGGGCGGACGGATTCGACTGGCCGGCGCAGGAGGCGGCGCTGAACGAACTGCCGCGGTTCCGGGTCCGGTTCGGAGGTCTGGGCATCCACCTGGTCCATGCCAGGGCCGCTCCCGCCTCGGAACCGGTGCTGCCGCTGGTCCTGTGCCACGGCTGGCCGGACTCGTTCTGGCGCTACACCAAGGTGATCCCGCTGCTGGTCGACCCGGGTGCGCACGGCGCCGACCCGGCCGACGCGTTCGATGTCGTCGTGCCCGACATGCCCGGCTACGGCTACTCCGACCGTCCGACCGGCCCGCCCCTCGATTCGATCGCCGTCGCAGAACAGTGGGCACAGCTGATGGGGGCGCTGGGCTACCGGCGGTTCGGGGCGGCGGGCGGGGACATCGGCAGCCACGTCAGTCGATATCTCGCGCTCGACCATCCGGATCGGGTGGTTGCCGTCCATCGAACCGATGCGGGCGTCCCGGTCCTCACCGGTGAGCCGGCCGACCTGACGCCCGAGGAACTCGCCTGGCGCGATGCCGCCAGGGTCTGGGGTGCGACGGAGGGCGCCTACGGGGCGATGCACCGCACCAAGCCGCAGACCGCCGCCGTCGGCCTCACCGACTCGCCGGCCGGGCTCGCCGCGTGGATCGTGGAGAAGCTCCGGGCCTGGAGCGACTGCGGCGGGAACGTCGAGCGGAGCTTCACCAGAGACGAGATCCTCACCAACCTGACGATCTACTGGCTGACCGGCACGATCGGCTCCTCGATGCGGATGTACCACGCGAACGGGGCGATCCCGGCCGGCCAGCACGCCCGCCGCGTGCGGGTGCCGTCCGGCTTCTCGATCTTCCCCGCCGACCTGCTCCGGCCGCCCCGGGCCTGGCTGGAGCGCACGACGAACCTGGTGCGGGTCACGGAGCCCGCACGCGGCG
>JBIOVW010000552.1:0-2242 GCA_044867945.1 Nakamurella sp.
GGGGCTGGTTTGCCCGGTGGCGTCCAGGTACGGATTGTCCTTGGTGTCGTGGTAGATCCGGGCGATGCGGTCGGCCGCGGTGGAGATCTTGGTCGGCCCCTGGGGGTCGACGTCGGGTCGGACGAGGCGGATGTCCAGTGAACCGGCGCGGCCGGCGGTGTAGAGCTTGAGCGCCTTGGCCGGGTCGTCCCGCCCGCCGGGGATCTCGATCTCCCGACCGATCCAGGCCATCAGGTCGGCGACCTCGTCGGACTGTGGGACGAGCACGGTCTCCGGCCAGCGCTGGCCGTCCGGCCGATGCTGTAGGTCCGGGGTGGGCAGGTTCAGGTCCTCGGCGGTCTTCACGTCGGCGAAGACCCGGAACATGGTCAGCAGCTCGGGGACGTTGCGATACCGGGCGAGCCGGGTCTTCTCCTTCCAGGCGCCGCCGGGCCGCATCTCCAGCTCGGTGACGGTCTCGCCGAAAGTTGCGGCCCAAGCGTCGAAGTCCTCGACGCCGGCGCCCCGGAGCAGGTCCGGCCGCAGGTACCGCTGCATCACGTGCGCTTCCGACACACTATTGGCGATCGGCGTGGCGGTGGCCAGGGTGGCGACCCGGTCGCCGTGGGTGCGGCGGAGCAGCTCAAGCTTCATGTGCAGGTCTTCGGCCCGCTTGCTGCCCTCAATCGCGGCGTCCTGGATGTTGGTGATCGTGATGAGGTTCTTGTACAGGTGGGCCTCATCGATGACGTAGTCGATACCGGTCTGCTCCCAGGAGACGCCCGGGTCGCGGGGCAGGTCGGCGAGCGCCTTGAGCCGTTCCTCGGTGCGCATCACGGCCTTTTCGAGCCGCTTGATGGTCAGGTCGCGGCCGCTTTCCCGGGCCGTGTCCAGACGGGTCCGGTGGATCTCGAGTTGGCTGCTCAGGTAGTCGGCCATGCTGTCCGGGCTGACCCGGATGCGTTGGAACGCGCCCTGGGTCATCACCACGGCGTCCCAGTCGTTCGCGGCTGCTCGGGCGACGAACTGGCGACGCTTGTCGCCGGCGAGGTCGTCGCTGGACGCGGCCAGGACCCGCGCCGTCGGGTACAGCTGCAGCCACTCGCGGGTGAACTGCTCGAGCATGTGGTTGGGCACCACGACGGCCGGCTTACGGACCAGGCCCATCCGCCGCAGTTCCATGGCGCCCATGACCATCTCGGCGGTCTTGCCCGCGCCGACCTGGTGGAACAGGCCGACGGCGGGCTCGTGGATCATGCGGGCGACGGCGGCCCGCTGGTGCGGGCGGGGGACGAACGTCTTGGCCAACCCGGGAAGGGTCAGCCGCTCCCCCTCGTCCGTATAGTCCCGCAACCGCAGGTTGTTGAACCGGCGGTTGTACTCGCGGACCAGGCGATCGGTGCGGGCCGGGTCCTCCCAGACCCATTCGGCGAACCGCTCCTGCATCGCCGCGGCCTTCTCCCGGGCCGCTTCGGTCTGCTCGGTGTCGACAACGATCTCGTCGTCGATCTTGTGGGTGATGGTGATCGTCTTCTGTTCGAGCAGGGCGTGCATGATGTCGCCGGCGGGCCGGTCCTCGGTGCCCCACTCGCTGACCGCGGGGATCCCCCAGTCGGCGCCCTGGACCTCCCACACGGTGCCGCCGCCGTACTCCACCAGGGCGTGCTGGTCGCCGCTGATCAGGCGCAGGAAGTCCTGGTGATCGGTATCCGGGATCCACACCGCGCCGAGGCGGGGGGTGATCTCGTCGGCGGTCAGGTCACGGGGCAGGACCTCCCGCAGCGCGGTCACGTTCCCCGCGAACTCGGGGTGCTCGGCGGACGCGGCCTGCGCGGCGTCGAGCTTGGCGCGGACGTTGCCGGACAGGTACTCGGCGCGGGTGAGCAGCTCGCCGTCGGCGGGGTCGGTGAAGACCAGGTCGCCGAGGCGGGCGCGAGCCTCGCCCTCGTCGACGCCGAGCAGGTCGGCGACGTGGCCCAGGTCGACACGGCCGTACCGGTCCAGGGTGATCGCCAAGGCGTCGTCGGGGGTGTCGGCACCGAGGACCGGCGGCCGCGGGGCGACGACCCGTTCGACCAGCAGTGATGCTGGCGCGGCGGTCTTGGTGGCGTCGTCGAACAGTTCGAGGGCCTTGACCAGCGGTCCGAACGGGTCCCTGTTCAGGAACCGCATGACCGGGGGTGTGCGGCGGGAGGTGGCCGGTTCGCCGGTGTCCGGGTCGATCTTGCCGAGCGTCAGCGTGTACCGGTTGACCGGCCCGTAC
>JBIOVW010000553.1:0-2211 GCA_044867945.1 Nakamurella sp.
CCCGCATCGATGTGGGCCATGATCCCGATGTTGCGGACCTTGTCCAGAGGATTGCTGGCCACGGTGGTTCCTACCTCGTCTCGAGAATTGTCCGTCGGTTACGACGTGCGAAATTCGGGCTGACTGAATCGTGCCCGACAACGGTCACGTCCGCTGGGTGCGTGACACACCAACAGCGCCGGGCGGGCGTCCAACATTCCCGCCGGCGCTGCGCCGGCCACTACCAGCGGTAGTGCGCGAAGGCCTTGTTCGACTCGGCCATCTTGTGGGTGTCCTCGCGCCGCTTGACCGACGCGCCGAGGCCGTTGGACGCGTCCAGCAGCTCGTTCATCAACCGCTCGGTCATCGTCTTCTCGCGGCGGGCCTTGGAGTAGCCGACGATCCAGCGCAGCGCCAGGGTGGTGGCCCTGGCCGGCTTGACCTCGATCGGCACCTGATAGGTGGCGCCACCGACGCGGCGGCTCTTGACCTCCAGGGCCGGGCGGACGTTGTCCAGCGCACGCTTGAGGATGACGACCGGATCGCCGCCGGTCTTCTCCCGGGCACCCTCCATGGCGCCGTAGACGATGGACTGGGCGATCGAGCGCTTGCCGTCGAGCAGCACTTTGTTCACCAGCTGGGTGACCAGGGGCGAGTTGTAGACCGGATCGGCAACCAGCGGCCGACGCGGAGCGGGACCCTTGCGCGGCATGTCAGCTCTTCTCCTTCTTCGCGCCGTAACGGCTGCGGGCCTGCTTGCGGTTCTTCACGCCCTGGGTGTCCAGCGCGCCGCGCACGATCTTGTAGCGAACGCCCGGCAGGTCCTTCACCCGGCCGCCGCGGACCAGCACGATCGAGTGCTCCTGCAGGTTGTGGCCCTCGCCGGGGATGTAGGCGGTCACCTCGACCAGGCTGGTCAGCTTCACCCGGGCGACCTTGCGCAGCGCCGAGTTCGGCTTCTTCGGCGTGGTCGTGTAGACGCGGGTGCACACACCGCGCCGCTGCGGGCTGCCCTTGAGTGCGGGCGTCTTGGTCTTACCGATCTTGTCGGTGCGGCCCTTGCGGACCAACTGCTGGATCGTGGGCATGCGCTGCTGACTTCTTCCTTCGCGACGAGGCCGTGCTGGGGCCGATCTTGTTCGTGGAGCTCGACCCGGCGGATCGAGGGCACACGGCAACGACCCAGCAGGACCGGGCCGGTCGATCAGGCTACCCGTCGGGCTCGGGTGCCGGCAAATCGCCTGGCGTTTCGGTCAGGGCTGAACGCCCACCAGGCTTGGATCGGCCCGATGGACGCCGGTCCGACTCCCGATCCGGCGGCGACGAACGCCGCGCCGGGGGCAAATCGAACCTCAGCGCTGGGTGCTTCGTCCGACGATGCTACCCGGAGCTACCCGGCGCTACCCGACGGCCACCCGGGCAAGCAGGTCGTCCAGCTGCGCCGTGGTGATCAGTGTGGCACTGCCGGCGGTGGCCACCAGCACACCGTGCCGGCCACGCCCACACGGCACCATCCTGGCTCGGCCGGCCGCGAGCAGGTGCTGCAGCATCGGCACCGGGTCGGCGTGATGGGCGGCGGAGGCGAACAGGATGTCGGCGTCGGCGACGAACTCCCGTCGGTATTCGTCCGCGGGATCCCGCACGTCCTGCAGGTCGCAGGCGACCACCGCGCCCGCCGCCCGCGCCACCGGCAGCAGGTGCCGGGCCCAGTTCGGCAGGTGGAACAGCACCAGGCGGGCGCCGGCGAACACCCCGGCGGCCACGCCCGGATCGACCGTCAGATCCTGGTGTCCCCGGGCGTCGTAGAAGTTGATGCGCGCCCCGTCGGATCCCATCAGGTTGACGCTGCGCGCGGTGCCGGCCAGGTCGGTCCCCAGGCCGGTCAGGTCGATGCCGTCACCGGCCAGCTCGGCCCGCACCCACCGCCCCAGCGGGTCGGCGCCGACGTGCCGACGAACGAGATCGGAACGCCGAGTCGGGCGAAGCCGCGGCTGGTATGGCCGCCGGCCTGACCCACATGGTCCACATCGGAGGCGAAATGACCCTCCTCGCGCAGGATGTCGGCCATCCGGGTCGAGGCGGACAGAAACACGTTGGTGTCGATGCCGACGTTACCGACGACCACCACGTCGGAACCGGCGGAGTTGGGCATGCCGCCCATCCCACATGTCGCGGGAAGGGCGGCACATCACGGGGTTCGGTCAGGTCATCCGGTAGACCATGACCGTGACC
>JBIOVW010000554.1:0-10791 GCA_044867945.1 Nakamurella sp.
GGTGCGGGTCGATTGGACGGATCTTGGGGTGAACTCATGAAGTGACAGGTTCCCGTTTGGACCCGGGCCGAACCGATCGTGTCGATCTGGTGACCCGCACCGGTCTGCTTCCCTTCGCGCGCATCACGGTAGGTGCATACCGGCTTCGCGGGCCGCCACGATCGCCTGCGCTCGGGTCGCGACCCGCAGCTTGGTGAAGATTGCGGAGACGTTGTTCCGCACGGTCTTTTCGGTGAGCCCCAACCGGCTGGCGATCTCCGGGTTCGTGAGCTGGTCGGCGACCAGTCGCAGGATCTGAACCTCGCTTCGACAATGCTGACCCGACGGCGAAAGCCACACCAGCAGTGAAAGCGCGCTGCTGGTGTGGTTCTCGCATTCACCTGCTCGGTCCCGGTCGATCTCGCTTGGACCACAGTCACTCCGGGAGCTCCGCATCGAATAGGGGTCTGCCTCCCGGGCGGCCTGGGTCCAGGTGCTCTATCGGTAGTTGAGTTCGGCGAGTTCGGTGGCGAGCTTGGTGCGGAAGGTGGGGAGCCGGCCGAGGAGCGGTAGGACGATGTTGCGGGCAGCTCGGATGGCCCTGTTGCGGGTGGTGGCGATCCGGGTCATCCGGTCGGCGAACGCGACGACCCGCTGGGCGACCGGGCGACGATCAGCCTCGTAGTCGGTGAGTTGGCCGGTGGCGAATGCTGTGCCGAGAGCGTAGCCGTCCTGGATGCCGGTGTTCATGCCTTGACCGCCGGCTGGGCTGTGCACGTGGGCGGCGTCGCCGGCCAGCAGCAGGCGGCCTGCCCGGAATCGGTCCGCGACCCGATGATGGACGCGGAACCGGGAGGACCAGGTCAGCTCGGTGACCGTGCCCCGACCCGGTGCCCGCTCGTCCAGGAGCCGCTGAATGAAGGCGAGATCGGGTGTGGCGGGGGCGTCGTCGACCGTGGCGACGATGCGGTAGTGACCGCCCGGGAGCGGCGCGACGACGGTGAGCCCGGCGGAGCCGAAGGTGAGGGACACCTCGTGTGGGCCGGGCGCCCAGTTCATCGAGACGTCGGCGAGGACGAAGGACTCGCCGTAGGCGCTGCCGGTGAACCCGATGCCCGATGCCTCGCGGACGGCGCTGTGCATGCCGTCGGCGCCCACGGCGTAGCCGGCCCGCAGGGTCTGACCGGTGCTCATGGTGAGGGTCACGCCGCCCGCATCCTGGACGACGGAGGACACCTCGTACGGCCGGTGCACGTCGTGGCCGAGCTCACGCAGCCGGGCCAGCAGCACGCTCTCGGTCTCACACTGGGAGACCATCAGGGTGAAGGGGTAGGGCGTGGGCAACCCGTCGAACGGCACGGTGATCAGCGGACGGGAGCCGTCGCGGACGACGAACCTGGTGATCGGAAGGCCGCGGTCGATCAGCGCCTGAGCGGCGCCGAGTTCGTTCAGCACCTCCAGGGTGCGGGCGTGCACGACGGCGGCCCGCGAGGTGTTGGCACCCTCCGCCAACCGGTCCACGATGACGAACTCGATGCCGGCGGACGCCAAGGTCACGGCCAGCGCGAGACCGGTCGGGCCGGCGCCGACGATCGCGACCTCGGTACGGGTGGGCAGCGTGGTGATCATGTTGTCTTCTTCCTTCGCTGGGTTCGAAACCGTGCCAACAGTTGTTGGCCAACACTTGTTGACCTATGATGCGCCGGATGCGCCGTTAAGTCAACGGATGTTGGCCTACACTTGTTGGCATGAGTTCGAGCAGTGCCGACCCCGGCCCCGCGAAGCGTTCCGACCGCACCAAGACCGCGATCCTGCAGGCCGCCCGGGAGCACCTGGCGGCCCACGGCTACGACCGCACGACCATCCGCGCGGTCGCCGCCGACGCCGGCATCGACCCGTCGATGGTGATGCGCTACTTCGGAAGCAAGGCGCAGCTCTTCGATGCCGCGATGGACATCGACCTACGCCTGCCCGACCTGAGCGCCGTACCCGCGGACGAGCTCCCGCGGACGCTCATCCGGGTGTTCCTCGATCGATGGGAGACCGACCCCGCCGGCGACGACCTGCTGATCCTGCTCCGCTCGGCGGTGACCAACGAGCACGCCGCAACCCGGATGCGGCAGATCTTCACCACCCAGGTCGCTCCCGCGCTGGCCACCGGGATGGGCCGGGACCTCGGCGCCACCCACGCCGGCCTGATTGCCGCTCAATTGCTCGGCCTCGCGCTGAGCCGTTACCTGCTGCGTCTTCCGGCCGTGACCGCATTGACCCGGGAGGAGATCGAGGACGCCCTGACCCCCGCCATCCGGGCCACCCTTCAGCGCGAGTAGGCCAAGATCAGCCGCGGCACTTTCAGCGATGGGGTGCCATCGAAGTTCAGCCGGTGCTCTGAGATCGGGGAGGTGACCGCCGCCAAGTTCCCGCCCCGCGTCAATTGCCGACCCGGCGGGTCGGGTCGGCCGAAAGCGCATCCACCACCAGCCCGAGCACGACCACCGCGCCGGCCTTGTCAAGTGGGTGATTGCCGTTGCCGCACTTGGGGGATTGGACGCAGGACGGACAACCGGCCTCGCACGGACATCCGGACACGGCGTCCCGCACGGCCGTCAACCACTGCCCGATCACGTCGTGCCCTCGATCGGCAAAGCCCGCCCCGCCGGGGTAGCCGTCGTACACGATGACCGTCGGCTCCCCGGTGTCCGGATGCGATGCGGTGGACACGCCGCCGATGTCCATCCGGTCGCACCCGGCGAACAGCGGCAGCAGCCCGATCGCCGCGTGCTCGGCCGCGTGCAGCGAACCCGGCACAGCGGCGTCGCGCACCCCTGCGGCCCGCAGCGAGTCGGCGGCGACCGTGTACCAGACTGCCCGGGTCTGCAGGGTGTGCCTGGGCAGGTCCAGCTCGATCAGGTCGAGCAGCGCACCGTCCGGACGCCGGCGCAGGTAGCCGACGACCTGGGTGGTGAGCTCGACCGGCCCGACCGCGATCCGGACCCCGGGACCGGCCGGCCGGGCACGCTGGGCGCCGAGCATCGACACCGTGGACACCGACCGCGGCACCGTCGTCCATTCCGGCCGCTCCGCGCGCACGAATGCCACCCCGGCCGCCAGGTCCAGCTCGTGCACCACGAACGACTCACCCCGGTGCAGGTGCACGGCGCCGGCATGCACCGACGACGGCGCGCGGTGGGCGTCCACGGTGCCCAGCATCCGGCAACTGTCCCGGTCGACGATGGCGACCTGCCCCGCCCCGGAACCGCGCAGGTTCACCCGTGCGGCCGGATGCCCGGGATTCGCCCAGAAGATCCCGCCCGGTCGGCGCCGCAACACGCGTCGGTCGACCAGGTCATCCAGCACCGTCCGGGCGGTCCGACCGCCGAACAGGTTCAGGTCCGCCGCGGTCAGGTGGTGCTCGGCCGCGGCACAGGTCAGGTGCGGGGCCAGCACGAAGGGGTTGGCAGGGTCGATCACCGCTGATTCGACCGGCCGGTCGAAGATCGCCTCGGGGTGCCGCACCAGGTAGGTGTCCAGCGGATCGGCGCGGGCCACGAAGATCACCAGCGCCCGCCGCCCGACCGCTCCGCCCCGGCCGGCCCGACCAGCCTGTTGCCACAGCGCCGCCAGGGTGCCGGGGTAGCCGGCGATCACGGCCGCGTCCAGCCCGGCGATGTCGATGCCCAACTCCAGGGCGTTGGTGCTGGCCAGGCCGAGCAGCTCGCCCGAGTTCAGGGCTCGCTCGAGCTCGCGGCGGTCCTCCGGCAGGTAACCGCCGCGGTAGGCGGCGACCCGCGGGACCAGGGCCGGGGCGATGTGGTGCAGCCGGCGGCGGGCGGCCAGGGCAACCTGCTCGGCGGCCTGTCGGGACCGGACGAAGGTCAGGGTGCGGGCGCCGCCGGCGACCAGATCCGCCAGCAGCCGCGCGGCCTCCGCCTGGGCCGAGGGTCGGTGCGAACGAACCAGCCCGTCGGTGCCGTCGGCCGGGTCGGCCGGTCCGTCGGCCGGGTCATCTTCCCCACCCTCGGCCGACGGCTCCCGTAGCACGAAATCCATTGCCGGCCGGGCTGATCCGTCGATGGTGATCGCCCGGACCGGCCGGCCGATCAACCGGGCGGCCGCGGCGGCGGGTTCGGCCGAGGTGGCCGACGCCAGCACGAACACCGGGTCGGCCCGGTACAGCCGGGCCACCCGGATCAGGCGGCGAAGCACCAGCGCCACGTGCGAGCCGAACACACCCCGGTAGGCATGACATTCGTCGATCACCACAAAGGCCAGCCCGCGCCAGAACCGGGCCCAGCCGGAGTGATGGGGCAGCAGGCCCAGATGCAGCATGTCGGGGTTGGTCAACAACCAATTGGCGTGGGCCCTGGCCCAGTCGCGCTCATCCTCGGGCGTGTCCCCGTCGTACGTGGTCGGCCGCAATTCGGGGACCGGGAGCGAGCGCAGGTCGTCGAGTTGATCGGCGGCCAGGGCCTTGGTGGGCGCCAGGTACAGGACGGACGTCCGGGGGTCCGCGACAATCGCGGACAGGGCCGGCAGCTGGTAACCCAGCGACTTCCCGGACGCCGTCCCGGTGGCCAGCACCACGTCGGTGCCTTGGTGGACCAGATCCGCGGCGAGCGCCTGGTGCGTCCACGGCTGCGCGATACCGATCGACCCGAAGGCATCGCCGACCGCGGCCGGCACCCAGTGCGGCCAGGCGGTCCGGGAACCCGCCGAGCCGGGCAGGCTCCGCACGTGCGACGCACAGGATGTGACGGAAGTCACATCGGCGCTACTGGACCGATTCAGCGCATCCAGCGGTGACCCGAGGTAACGGCAAAGGTCCGATGTGGTCACGCCAGCATTGTCCAGGCCCGGTCCGACAGTGCAGCACGTGGACGAGCGGGGCGGCGACATCGGTGGTATGCGGCCGTGCTGTCGGACCTGTGCTCTACAGTACTGAGCGTCGCGTCGAACCACGGGGGATCGACGAAGAGAAGACCAGCGCCGGTCACATCGAGTTGACAGGCGCACGAATCAGCACCCTTGTGCACGGATCAGGAGCTCGATGTCAACCAGTGCCGCTGCTGCGGAAGTCGCCATCACCGGTAGTGATCAAGTCATCGTCATCGGTGTCGCAGTCGTCGCCCTCGTGGCCCTGATCATCGCGTTCGTCCTGCGGGCAGGCGTGCTCGCCGCGGGCACGGGCACCCCGAAGATGCAGGAGATCTCGGCCGCGGTCCAGGAGGGTGCGGCCGCCTACCTCGGGCGGCAGTTCCGCACGCTGGGCATCTTCGTCGTCATCGTCTTCGCGCTGCTCTTCGCGCTGCCGGCGAACACCACCGGCGAGCGGGTCGGCCGGTCCATCGCCTTCCTCTTCGGGGCGGCGTTCTCCGCGTCGATCGGGTACCTGGGCATGTGGCTGGCCACCCGGGCCAACGTTCGGGTCGCAGCCGCGGCCAACGGCGACGGAGGCCGGGAGAAGGCCATGCAGATCGCCTTCCGCACCGGCGGAACCGTCGGCCTGGCCACCACCGGCCTCGGTCTGCTCGGCGCCTCCGTCGTCGTCCTGGTCTACGTCGGCGAGGCCCCGAAGGTGTTGGAGGGCTTCGGTTTCGGCGCCGCCATGCTCGCCATGTTCATGCGCGTCGGCGGCGGCATCTTCACCAAGGCCGCCGATGTGGGCGCCGACCTGGTCGGCAAGGTCGAGCAGGGCATCCCGGAGGACGATCCCCGCAACGCCGCGACCATCGCCGACAACGTCGGCGACAACGTCGGTGACTGCGCCGGCATGGCCGCCGACCTGTTCGAGAGCTACGCGGTGACCCTGGTCGCCTCGCTGATCCTGGGCAGTGCCGCGTTCGGCACCAAGGGCCTGGTCTTCCCGCTGATCATCCCGGCCATCGGCGTGCTCACCGCGATCATCGGCATCTACATCACCAAGGCCAAGCGGGGCGAGCCCGGCCTGGTCACCATCAACCGCTCCTTCTACATCTCCGCGGCGATCTCGGCGGGGCTGTCCGCGGTCGCCTCGTTCGTGTACCTGCCCACCGACTTCGACGCTCTCGGCGTCGAAGCGGTCGCGGGCGTCGCCGGCAATCCCGCGCTGATGGCGATCATCTCGGTGATCATCGGCATCGTGCTGGCCGCCGTCATCCTGTGGCTGACCGGCTACTTCACCGGCACCGAGACCAGGCCGACCAAGGACGTGGCGAAGGCCTCCCTGACGGGTGCGGCCACCGTCGTGCTGGGCGGTATCTCGGTCGGGTTCGAATCCGCGGTCTACACGGCCCTGGTCATCGCCGCCGCCGTGTACGGCGCGTACCTGCTGTCCACCTCGCTGATCGTGGCCCTGTTCATGATCGCGTTGGCCGGCTGCGGCCTGCTGACCACCGTCGGCGTCATCGTCGCGATGGACACCTTCGGACCGGTATCGGACAACGCCCAGGGCGTCGCCGAGATGAGCGGCGAAGTATCCGACGAGGGCGCGAAGATCCTCACCGAACTGGACGCGGTGGGCAACACCACCAAGGCCATCACCAAGGGCATCGCCATCGCCACCGCGGTACTGGCCGCGACCGCGCTCTTCGGTTCGTATTCCGATGCGATCAAGACCGCGTACAACGCCGCCGGTGAGGCGATCGAGGTGTTCACCGCGAACGTCGTCTCGCCGAACACCCTGGTCGGCATGCTGCTGGGCGCCTGCGTGGTGTTCCTGTTCTCCGGCCTGGCCATCAACGCGGTCTCCCGGGCCGCCGGCGCGGTGGTGTACGAGGTGCGCCGTCAGTTCCGCGAGATCCCCGGGATCATGGAGGGCACCAACAAGCCGGAGTACGGCAAGGTCGTGGACATCGTCACCCGCGACTCGCTGCGGGAGCTGGCCACCCCAGGTCTGCTGGCGGTGTTCGCGCCGATCGCGGTCGGCTTCGGCCTGGGCGTCGGTCCGCTGGCCGGGTACCTGGCCGGCACCATCGCGACCGGCACCCTGATGGCCGTGTTCCTGGCGAACTCCGGTGGAGCGTGGGACAACGCGAAGAAGATCGTCGAGGACGGCACCCACGGCGGCAAGGGCTCGGCGGCGCACGAGGCGACGGTCATCGGTGACACGGTGGGCGACCCGTTCAAGGACACCGCCGGACCCGCCATCAACCCGCTGCTGAAGGTGATGAACCTGGTCTCGCTGCTGATCGCCCCCGCGATCGTCGCGGTGACCGTCGGCGACACGGCCAGCCCCGGCATCCGGTACGGCATCTCCGCGCTGGCCGTGGTGATCATCGTCGCCGCGGTGGTGGTCTCCAAGCGCCGGGAGTCCGCGTTGCATGCGGACGCCCCCCAGCCCGCGGCCTGAGTGACGTACCGGTCGTCTCCTGACGTCTCCACCCGTTCGGCGCACTGACCGGCCGCCCGGCAGCGGCGTCACATGGATCACTTGCGTGGTTGTGGCATCCTGCTCCCGGTAGGGCCGTGACGCGGACGGGCCGCGGCGGCCCGGCGTGGCGCGGACCACGACGAGCAGCACCGTCCTTCCGGCTCGAGGAGTTGAACGGGCCGGGACGACGCACCGATACAAGGAGAACGAGACCTGATGGCCACTGGCACCACCGCGAGCACCCGCCACGGCGGCGTGCGGTTGGTCGTCGTCGAGTCACCGAGCAAGGCCAAGACGATCTCCGGCTACCTCGGGGACGGCTACATCGTCGAATCGTCCGTCGGGCACATCCGTGACCTGCCCCGCGGTGCGGCGGACGTCCCGGCCAAGTACAAGGGCGAGCCGTGGGCCCGCCTCGGGGTCAACACCGACAACGGCTTCGAGCCGCTGTATGTCGTCTCGCCGGACAAGAAGGCGCAGGTGGCCAAGCTCAAGTCGCTGCTGGCCGGCGCCGACGAGCTCTACCTGGCCACGGACGAGGACCGCGAGGGCGAGGCCATCGCCTGGCACCTGCTGGAGACGCTCAAGCCGAAGATCCCGGTCAAGCGGATGGTCTTCCACGAGATCACCCCCGCGGCGATCCTGGAGGCCGCCGCGAACCCGCGGGCCCTGGACGAGAACCTGGTCGACGCCCAGGAGACCCGCCGCATCCTGGATCGGCTGTACGGCTACGAGGTCTCGCCGGTGCTGTGGAAGAAGGTGATGCCGAAGCTGTCCGCGGGCCGCGTGCAGTCGGTGGCCACCCGGATCATCGTGCAGCGGGAACGCGAGCGGATGGCGTTCCGGTCCGGCACCTACTGGGGCCTGGACGCCCTGATGGCGCCGGCCGACGCCGAGGGCAAGGACCCGTTCAAGTCGGCGCTGAGCACGGTGGACGGCCGCCGGTTGGCCGCCGGGCGAGACTTCGACCCGGCCACCGGTGGGCTCAAGGCCGACGTCGACGTGTTGCTGCTCGACGAGGACGGCGCCCGCACCCTGGCCGCCGCCCTGCAGGGCGGCACCGCCACCGTCACCTCGGTGGAGGAAAAGCCCTACACCCGCAGGCCCTACCCGCCGTTCATGACGTCCACCCTGCAGCAGGAGGCCGGGCGCAAGCTCGGTTTCAACTCCGAGCGCACGATGCGCACCGCGCAGCGGCTGTACGAGAACGGCTTCATCACCTACATGCGGACCGACTCGACGACGCTGTCGTCGGCGGCCCAGCAGGCGGCCCGGGCGCAGGCCCGCGAGCTGTACGGGCCGGAGTACGTTCCGGACCAGCCCCGCCAGTACAACCGGAAGGTCAAGAACGCCCAGGAGGCGCACGAGGCGATCCGGCCGGCCGGGGAGAACTTTCGCACCCCTGGGCAGGTCGCGAGTCAACTCTCCGGTGACGAATACCGGCTGTACGAGCTGATCTGGCAGCGGACCATCGCCTCGCAGATGGTCGACGCCAAGGGGTTGACGCTGTCGGTCAAGATCGCCGCCGTGGCCGATGGCCGGGAGTGCGTGTTCAGCGCGTCCGGGCGGACGATCACCTTCCCCGGCTTCCTGCGCGCCTACGTGGAGACGGTCGACGCGGAGGCCGGCGGCGAGGCCGACGACGCCGAGCGCCGCCTGCCGAAGCTGGAGCAGGGTCAGCGGCTGGACATCCGGGACCTGATCCCGGCCGGCCACGTGACCACCCCGCCCGCCCGGTACACCGAGCCGTCCCTGATCGGCGCGCTGCAGGACCTGGGCATCGGCCGGCCCTCCACCTACACCTCGATCATCCGCACGATCATCGACCGCGGGTACGTGTGGAAGAAGGGCCAGGCGCTGGTCCCGTCGTGGATCGCGTTCGCGGTGATCGGCCTGCTGGAACAGCACTTCTCCCGGCTGGTGGACTACGACTTCACCGCCGCGATGGAGGACGAGCTCGACGGCATCGCCGACGGCCGGATCGGGCGCACCGACTGGCTGTCCGCGTTCTACTTCGGCGGCGACGTCGGCCCGCAGGGCTCGGTCGGCCGTTCCGGCGGCCTGAAGAAGCTGGTCGGCGAGCGACTGGAGGACATCGACGCCCGCGAGGTCAACTCACTGCCGCTGCTCACCGACGCCGAGGGTCGGCAGGTCCTGGTGCGGGTGGGCCGCTACGGCCCCTACCTGGAGCGGATGGTGCCGGGCGACGACGGGGAGCCGACCGCGCAGCGGGCCAACCTGCCCGAGGACCTGGCTCCCGACGAGGTCGACGCCGAGGTCGCCGAGCGGCTGTTCGACCAGTCCAGTGACGCCGGCGACCGTGAACTCGGCGCGGATCCGGACACCGGGAACGTGATCGTCGCCAGGGACGGGCGGTTCGGCCCCTACGTCACCGAGGTGCTTCCCGAGCCGGAGGCGGCCAACGGCACCGCCAAGAAATCGACAAAGACCGCCGCGAAACCGCGCACCGCATCCCTGTTCAAGTCCATGACGCTGGACACCGTCGACCTGACCACCGCCCTCCGGCTCCTGTCGCTGCCCCGGGTGGTCGGTGTCGATCCGGCCGACGGCCACGAGATCACCGCGCAGAACGGCCGGTACGGGCCCTATCTGAAGAAGGGCGCCGACTCTCGCTCGTTGACCAGCGAGGACGCTCTGTTCGACGTCACCCTGGATGAGGCCCTGGCGCTGTACGCGCAGCCCAAGACCCGGGGTCGCTCGGCCGCGGCGGCCCCGCCGCTGCGTGAAGTCGGTGTCGACCCGTCCGGCGGCAAGCCGATGGTGATCAAGGACGGCCGGTTCGGCCCGTACGTCACGGACGGGGAGACCAACGCGTCGCTGCGCAAGGGCGACGACGTCGCGACGTTGACGGTCGAGCGGGCCGCCGAGTTGCTGGCCGATCGCCGGGCCCGTGGCCCGGCGCCCAAGCGGGCGACCCGCAAGACGACCGCGTCGTCGTCGGCGGCGAAGGCGACCGGGACCAAGACGGCAGCCACCGGCACGAGGACGGCCACCAAGGCGACGACCCGGACACGGGCGACCAAGACCGGATCGTCGAAGGCCGCCACGACCCGACGGACGAAGCCGGCGGAGTGACCCCCGGCACCCCCGTCCGCCCGCTTTGCGGTGATTCGCGCTGGTCAGGGTGGGGGACAACCCTACCTTTACCCTGACTTACCCGGCCGGCGGGACCACACCGTCGGTGCCGCGTCCTACGATTTGGTCATGACCGCGGGCTTCGATGCGCCTCGGCGAACGGAACAGCGGTTCGCCGACGCACTGTGCGGTCCCGACGGGACCGGGGACCCGGCCGTGCTCATGCCGGTGCTGGACGTCTACCCGGACGCCCTGTCGGCGCCGATGCCCGACACGATGGTGGCCATGCCCCCGCTGAACACGGCGGCGGCCCTCGCCGCGACGCGCCGGCCGATGCCGGCGGCTCCGAGTGCGCCGGCCCCGCCACC
>JBIOVW010000555.1:0-4957 GCA_044867945.1 Nakamurella sp.
GTCGATGCCCAGCGGCTCCAGCGCGGTGAGGGCGGCGCCGATCTCGGAACCGAGCAGCATCGTGCCGGTGGTCTCGACCGTGACGTGCACGATGATCGGCACGACGACCCCGGATTCGGTCATCGCCCGCCTGGCGGCCAGGATCGCCGACTTGGCCTGCAGCAGGTCCTGGCAGGTCTCCACGATGATCGCGTCCGATCCGCCGTCCAGCAGGCCGGCGACCTCCTGCTGGTACGCGTCCCGCAGCGCGACGTAGCCGGCGTGACCGAGGGTGGGCAGTTTGGTGCCCGGGCCGACCGAGCCGAGCACGAAGCGCGGCTGATCCGGGGTGGAGAACTCGTCAGCCTCCGCCCGGGCCAGCTCCGCGCCCGCCCGGCTGAGCTCGTAGATGCGGTCCGCGATGTCGTACTCGGCCAGGTTGGCCAGGTTGGCCCCGAAGGTGTTGGTCTCGATCGCGTCGACGCCCACCTCCAGGTAGGCGCGGTGCACCGCCCGGACGATGTCCGGCCGGGTCACGTTCAGGATCTCGTTGCATCCCTCGAGCCCGGCGAAGTCGTCCAGCGACGGGTCCTGCGCCTGCAGCATCGTGCCCATCGCGCCGTCGGCGACGAGCACGCGCTCGCTCAGGGCGGTCAACAACGGGTGGCGGGGTGCGGCAGTCACCCGTACAGGGTAGGCCCGGTAGCACAGGCAACTGTGTTCCGCCAGGGTCGACGGGCGGGTCGCCCGTCCGGGATGCCACCTGTCCAGCCCACGCACGTAGGCTGACCGGCGTGAGCGAGCGCATGCGAGCGAACCATCAGCACAGGCGCGGGCGTTCCCGGTGGGGTGGCCGAGCCTGCGACGCTGCGCCGAGGAGGGCGGTGACGTGAGCGAGTACATGCCCCTGCGCAACCCGGTGATGATCGCCGCCTTCGAGGGCTGGAACGACGCCGGTGACGCGGCCAGCGCCGCGGTCGAGCAGCTTGGCCTGATCTGGGACGCGGTACCGCTGACCGAACTGGACCCGGAGGGTTTCTACGACTTCCAGGTGACCCGGCCGACCGTCCGGCTGGTGGACGGAGTCACCCGCACCATCGAGTGGCCGACGACCCGGCTGTCGGTGTGCCGGCTGCCCGACGCGCCGGCCGACGTCATCCTCGTGCACGGCATCGAACCGAACTTCCGCTGGCGCGCCTTCTGCGACGAACTGCTCAAGATCGCGGTGGATCACCAGGTCAGCAAGGTGATCGGGCTCGGCGCGCTGCTGGCCGACGTCCCGCACACCCGGCCGATCCAGGTCACCGGGTCCGCGCACGACGAGCAGACCGCGACCCACCTGGGACTGACCCGCTCCCGGTACGAGGGACCCACCGGCATCGCCGGCGTGTTCCAGGACGCCTGTGTGCAGGCCGGCATCCCGGCGCTGTCGTTCTGGGCGTCGGTGCCGCACTACGTGTCGCAGGCGCCGTCCCCCAAGGCCACCCTGGCGCTGCTGCACCGCGTCGAGGAGGTCCTGGACGTCGAGGTGCCGCTGGGCAACCTGCCGGCCCAGGCCGACGAGTGGGAGACTGAGGTCACCCAGATCGCGTCCGAGGACGAGGAGATCTCCGAGTACATCCGGGCCCTGGAGGAACGCGAGGAGCAGGACGAGCCGCTCAAGCCCGCGTCCGGGGAGTCGATCGCCGCCGAGTTCGAGCGGTACCTACGTCGCCGTGGGCCGAAGCCCGGCGGCGATTCCTGGCGCTGAGCCTGACCGCCGCCGCGCTGATCCAAAGCGTCACCAAAACCGACGAAACCGGCGCGAAAGTGACGGATCGATCAGCGCGGGCCGCGTCCTCGCCGGATGACTGATGCCCGCATCAGCCGGAGCCGGACGAGGCGCTGACCGGCTCGGCGGCGACGAGCGCGGCCAGTTCGGTCGACTGGGCCAGCACCTTGCGCCGCAGGCTGCGCCGTCCCCGGTTGAGCAGGACCAGGCGCTCCTCCTCGGACAGCCCGCCCCACACGCCGTACTGCTCCTGCACCTCGAGAGCGTGCTTGCGGCAGGCATCGATCACCGGGCATTCGGCGCACACCTCCTTGGCCCGCCGGACCCGCTCGTCGCGCGACGGACCGCGTTCGCCCCAGGGATGGAAGAAGAACGAGCTCGCCATGCCCCGGCAGGCGGCTTCCCCCTGCCAGTCCCAGGCCTCGGTCGTCGGCACCGGCAGTCGTCCGATGAATGCCACTGAAGGATCCTCCAGGTTGCTGGTGAGCGCGGTCACAGTGATGCCAGGCCGTAGTAGACAACGATGTCGGCGAAATGGCCAGCGCAACCGCTCGGGACCACATCCGGACGGTGCACATAAAGTTAGCAGACTTCTGTCGCTTTACCGGAATAAATGCTAGGCTCGGTCGCAATGAACCTCCCCGAGTCACCCTCAGCCCGACGTCACCGCTCTCGGCAGCAGCTTCTGGAGGTGATCCGACGCGAGAACGGTGTCACCCGCTCGGACTTAAGCCTGCTCACCGGTCTGTCCCGCAGCGCCGTCGCGGAGGCCGTGCAGGACCTGCTCAACGAACGGCTGATCGCCGAGGACGTGCTCGCGGCCGGCGGCAAGGGGTCGGGTCGGGGCCGCCCGTCGGCGCTGCTGGTGGCCACCGGCGGGGCCGGTGTTGTGGTCGGCATCGACCTCGACCACCACCGGGTGACGGTCGCGATCGCCACCACCGACGGGCAGATCCGGGCCGAAGAACACGCGGTGGTGGACGTGGACCACGAGCCTGCCGCCGCGCTGGACGTGGCCGCCGGCATGGTGCACCGACTGCTCGGTCAGACCGGGCTGAGCCTGAGCGAGATCCGCGCCGTCGCTGCCGGGATCCCGGCCCCGCTGGACATCAGGACCAATCGCATCCATCCCGCCTCCGCGCTGTCCAGCTGGGTCGGTCTCGATCCGGCCCTTGAGCTGTCGAACCGGCTCGGTCGACGGGTCGTCATCGGCAACGACGCGGATCTGGGTGCCGCCGGCGAACTGCGCTTCGGCGCCGCCAAGGGCGCACGCGACTTCCTGTATGTGAAGGCGTCCGAAGGTATCGGCGCCGGACTGGTGCTCGGCGGATCGACCTATCACGGCGCGACCGGGGTGGCCGGCGAGATCGGGCACACCCGCCTGGGCGAGCAGGGGGCGTGGTGCCGGTGCGGCAATCGCGGCTGCCTGGAAACCGTGGTGTCCAGCACCCTGGTGCGCCAGCTGATGAGTGAGCTGGGCGTGCCGCGCAGCACCGACGAGTCGTTCCCGCTGGCCGACGCGGCCAAGCACCCGGTTGCCGGTCGGTTCATCGCCGAGGCCGGACGCACGCTGGGCCGGGTGCTGGCCGATCTGTGCAACTGCCTCAATCCCGGCCTGATCGTCCTGGGCGGCGAGTTGGGCACCGCCGGCGAACCGCTCGCCGACGGCGTCCGGGAGTCCATCAACCGGTTCGCGCAGCCGGCCACCGCCGCCGCGGTAGAGATCAAGATCGCCACCCTCGGCCGGCGGGCCGAGCTGCTCGGGGCCGTCAGCCTGGCCGGCCAGCACGCGATGCTGGAGATCTGACCGCCTGCGGGTCAGGTCAGCTTCACGCCCAGCAGCGCGTCGACCGCGTCGGCCACCACCGAGCCGTCCATCGCGTCGTTCGCGGCCCACGCGTCCAGTTCGGTGATCACCGTCGGGGTGTCCAGGTCGTCGGCCAGCCCGTCCCGGATCGCCTCGACCACCGCCGGGGCGTCGCCGCCGTACCGCACGGCCGCCTTGCGCCACCGATCCAGCCGCTCCTCGGCGACCATCAGTACCTCGTCCGACCAGGCGCGATCCTGCCGGTAATGCCCGGCCAGCAGGCCCAGCCGCATCGCCATCGGGTCCACGCCCTGGTGCAACAGCCGGGAGACGAACACCAGGTTGCCCTTGGACTTGGACATCTTCTCGCCGTCCAGGCCGATCATCCCGGCATGGGTGTAGTGCCGGGCAAACGGACGTTTGCCGGACAGTGCCTCGGCGTGCGCGGCAGAGCATTCGTGATGCGGGAAGATCAGGTCGCTGCCGCCACCCTGCAGGTCGATGACGGGCCCGAGCCGGTTGCCGGCGATCACTGCACATTCGATGTGCCACCCCGGCCGGCCACGACCCATCGGCGAGGCCCAGGACGGCTCGCCGGGTCGCTCGATCCGCCACAGCAGCGGATCCAACCGGTCCCGCTTTCCCGGACGATCCGGGTCGCCACCACGCTCGGCGGACAGCTGCAGCATCGTGTCCTCGTCGTATCGCGACTCGTACCCGAAGTGCCCGGAGGCGGTGATGTCGAAGTACACGTCGGGGTACCGCTCGTCGGGCACCCGGTAGGCGGCGCCGTCGTCCAGCAGCTGCTGCACCGCCACGGTGACCTCCTCCATCGCCTCGACGGCGCCGACGTACTCGGCCGGCGGAATGACCCGCAATGCCGTCATGTCGTCCCGGAACAGCCCGATCTCCCGGTCGGCGAGCTTGCGCCAGGACACCCCGTCGCGGTGTGCGCGCTCCAGCAGCGGGTCGTCGATGTCGGTGATGTTCTGCACGTAGTGCACTCGCTGACCCGCGTCCAGCCACATCCGGTGCACCAGATCGAACGCCAGGTAGGTCGCGGCGTGACCGAGGTGGGTGGCGTCGTACGGGGTGATCCCGCAGACGTACATCGTGGCCGTCGGGCCCGGTTCGGTGGGGCGCACCTCCCCGCTCGCCGAGTCGTAGAGCCGCAACTGTCGGCCCGCTCCGGGGATCCCGGGGACGGGAGGTGAGGGCCAGGATTTCACCGGTCCACAGTAGTCGGCCGAGCCTGCGAGGCCGCCAACCAGCACAGGAGGACCCGGGCGCAGACAATCCGGCGACGGAGGAGCCGGGTTGTTCAGCGCGGTCCCCAGTTGCCCGAGCGTCGGGCCCGGCTCACCCATCGATTTGCCGGTTTCCGCCCTTCGTTTCGACGA
>JBIOVW010000556.1:0-5055 GCA_044867945.1 Nakamurella sp.
GTGCTGAAGTTCCTGCGTCCGATGATCGAGCCGCTGGCCGTCGACGAGTTCCGGTTCACCCGCAGCTGGCTGCGCGGCGAGGCGGCCCGGCTGGGCAGCCCGCGGTCGCCGGCGTACCAGTTGAGCCGCAAGCTCAACCTGCCGCCGTCGTACCTGCTGATCCACCGGGTGACGTTCGGTTCGATCGGCGTGATGTGCCAGCTGGGCGCGACCGCGCCGTTCCGTGAGATCGTCACCCGCCACCTGGCCGGGTTCACCGATATGGCTGAGTGAGCGAGGCTCGCCGAGCGAATCGTCGGCCGATCGTCACCAGTATTCCTGGTCGAGCTTGGACTCGATCGCCCGCAGGTTGGCCCGCGCGCAGCTCGGGCAGGTCCACGCGGCGCCCCGCGGAGTGTTCTCGACCATCCAGCGCAGGGCCGAATCCGGCACCGGCGTCCCGCACAGTTGACAGGCCCCGCCGACCATCGAGCCAGCCATCGAGTTGACCGATTCGTGCCGATCGCCCATCGGCCCACGATAGCCGCGGCGCGGTCGGCGTGTTCCCGACGCGCCCGACAACGTTGTCACGGGATAGTAACACGGCGTAACGCCATGCTTGCAGACAGCTGTTGGCAGGGTCCGACCACGGACACCACCGCTGCCTCTGCAGGCTCGAAGGAGGTCTACCGTGACGCAGACCGAGCCGCGACCGTCGCAGCCCGCCAACAATCTGCACGCCGAGCAGGAGGGCTACAAGCAGACCCTCACCCGCCGCCAGGTGCAGATGATCGCCATCGGCGGAGCCATCGGAACCGGCCTGTTCCTCGGGTCGGCCTCACGGCTGCACAGCACCGGGCCCGCACTGCTGTTCAGCTACGCGTTCGTCGGCGTGATCGCCTACTTCCTGATGCGCGCGCTCGGCGAACTCGTGCTGCATCGCCCGACCTCCGGCGCGTTCGTCTCGTACATGCGCGAGTTCTACGGCGAGGCCGGCGCGTACGTCACCGGCTGGATGTACTGGCTGAACTGGGCGCTCACCGGGATCGCCGAGCTGTCCGCGGTGGGCCTGTACGTTCAGTTCTGGTTCCCGACGATGCCCGCCTGGGCCACCGTGCTGATCGCCCTGGCCGTGGTGCTGGTGATCAACCTGCTGTCCGCCAAGGCGTTCGGCGAGTTCGAGTTCTGGGCATCGGTCCTCAAGGTGCTCGCGATCGTCGTCTTCCTGGCGGTGGGCCTGGTCGTGGTGGTCTTCGCCTTCGACATCGGCGGTCACACGGCCGGATTCTCCAACCTGTGGAGCAATCCGGGTGGTTTCTGGCCGACCGAAGACCCCTACATGTGGTACGGCCCGATCTTGGTCATGTCCGGCGTGGTCTTCGCCTACGCGGCGATCGAGATGGTCGGGGTGGCGGCCGGGGAGATGGCCGACCCCCGCCGGGAGGTGCCCAAGGCGGTCAACGCGGTCATCTTCCGCATCGGCGTCTTCTACTGCGGGTCGATCCTGCTGCTGGTCTGCATGCTGCCGACCACCGAATACACCGCCGGCACCAGCCCATTCGTCACCGTGTTCGAGCGGCTCGGGATGCCCTGGATGAGCGCGCTGATCCAGGCGATTCTCATCGTCGCCGCGATGTCCAGCCTGAACTCAGGTCTCTACTCGACCGGCCGGGTGCTGCGCAGCCTCGGCGTCTCCAAGCAGGCACCCGGGTTCACACTCAAGATGAGCGAGTCCGGCGTGCCCTGGGCCGGAATCGTCTTCACCTCGGTGGTCTACGTTTTCGGCGCCGTGCTCAACGCCTTCAATCCGGACGCGTTCGAGATCGCTCTGGAGGCCGCGGCGATCGGCGTCGTCTTCACCTGGGGGACGATCTTCGCCTGCCAACTCCGACTACGCCGACTCACCGACCGCGGAGTGATACCCGCAAGCACCTTCCCGATGCCGGGATCACCCTGGACCAGCATCATCGGACTCGTTTTCCTCGCGTTGGTCATCGTCGGGCTGGCCATCTCCGGGTGGCAGAGCTCGCCGTACTTCTGGCACAAGACGGCGTTCATCGTGGTTTCGCTCGGTATCCCGATCATCGCCGCGATGCTGTGGGTGGGCTGGTTGATCGTGCGGCCTCGGGTGGTTGCGCACACCGGTGACCGCATGCGGTCCGTGTGGACCGACGACGGGGCCCGCTACGGCAGCCCGGAGGTCGCCGGCGAGCTCGACCCCGACGACCGCAACGCACACGATGACGTGCCCCCGGACGAGTCCTACCGGGACATCAGGCCATGAGGTCACGAGGGGCAAAAACGACCATGAACCCGATCCGACGGCGAGTCCTCGCCGTCCTGATGGTCGCGCTCACGGGCGTGGCCGCGGTCGCCTGCAGTTCCGGCGGCGAGATCAAGACACCGACGACGGTCTCCGGGGCGCAGAGCGACGGAGAGTTGACCATCGGCATCTCCTTCGATCAACCCGGTCTCGGTTTCCGGGACGGCGAGGCATATTCCGGGTTCGACGTGGACACGGCCACCTATGTCGCGCGGGCGCTCGGGGTGCCGAAGGAGAACATCACCTGGGTGCGGGCCGACCCGGCCGACCGGGAGAAGCTGCTCGAGGACGGCGACGTGGACCTGGTCTTCTCCACCTATTCCATCACCGACGAGCGCAAGGAGGTGGTGGACTTCGCCGGGCCGTACTTCACCGCCCACCAGGACCTGCTCGTTCGGCGCAACGAAACGGAGATCACCGGGCCGGAGACCATGAACGGCCGGGTGCTGTGTTCGGTCACCGGAACCACGTCGGCGCAGTACATCAAGGACAACTACCTGGGCCGGATCACCCTCACCGAGTACCCGCGGTTCTCGGACTGCGTCGCCGCCCTGGCCAACAGCGAGGTGGACGCGGTGACGACGGACGACGTCATCCTGGCCGGGTTCGCGGCACAGGACCAGTACAAGGGAAAGCTCAAGGTGGTCGGCAAGGGATTCTCCGACGAGCACTACGGCGTCGGTATTCCCAAGGGCGACACCGAACGCGTCGCCCAGGTCAACAATGCCCTGCAGCAGTACATCGCGGACGGCTCGTGGCAGGCATCGCTGGCGGCGACGGTCGGACCCTCGGGGTACACGATCCCGGATGCACCGATGCCCGGCTCGAGCTGACGATCATCACCGTGGGGTGCGGATGGACACCGGCGCGCTGACCGATCGGCTCAGCCGATACCCGCCGTTCGACCGGCTCGATACGCAGCGACTGGCCGAACTCGCGGGTCGGGCCCGCACCGTGGAGTACCGAGCCGGCGAACGGATGCTCGACGCGTTCGCCGGGCCCGTGCGCAACGTCCTGGTCGTGCTCGACGGACGGGCCGACCTCTGGATCGCGCCCGTCCAGGCGACCGGATCGACGACCGGTGCGGACACGACCGTCGGCCCCGGCGCGTTGATCGGTGTGACCAGCATGCTGGCCGAGCGGCAACTGGGTCCGCGGGCGGCGGCGGCCACCGACCTGCGGGCGGCGGCGATACCGGTGTCGGCGCTGGTGGGTGCCTTCGCCTCGCTCGGCGGCGCGCGCTACCTCGCGGCGCACGTGCCCACCTTCCCCCGGCCGGTGCCGCCGCTGGTGGCCTACACCACGGTCGACGACCTGATCCTGCGGGAGCCCCTTGTCGTCCCGGCCGGGATCAGCGCCGCCGAGGTGGCCACCAGGATGTCCCGGCTGGACGCGCCGTGCGCCGCGGTGCGGCTGCCCGCGGGCGGCTACGCGATGGTCACCGACGCATTGATCCGGCGGGCCCTGGCGGACGACGGCGCCCTGCCGAACGCGCCGGTCGAGTCGATCGCCGACCGGAACCCGCCGACCGTGGTGCTTGGCGACTCGGCGGCCGAGGCGCTGGTCCTGCTGCTGGACCGGAGCGCCGACTTCGTCCTGGTCACCGACCGGACCGGCGAGCTGCGTGGGGTCGTCGCGCCGCGCGACTTCATGGTCTCACCCACCGCGGTCGGCATCTCGCTGCACGAGCAGGTCCGACGGGCGGCGACCGTGGACGACCTGTGCCAGCGGGCCCGCCGGCTGCCGTCGGTCCTGGACGACCTGCTGGCCCGCGGGCTGACCGCCAGCAAGGTGATCGGCGTGCACTCGGCGATCATCGACACGGTCGTCCGGCGGGCGATCACCCTGGTGTTCGAGCACCACCCGAGCCTGTCCGTGGACGCGTTCACCTGGCTGGCGTTGGGCAGCAACGGGCGGCACGAGGCCGTGCTCAGCTCCGACGTGGATTCGGCGGCCTCCTTCGACGATGCGGTCGACACGGCCGAGATCGCCGCCTACCGAGCTGCTTTCGCCGAGGTCGCGGACATCCTCGACGGCGCCCGGCTGTACCGGGACAGGCGCGGAACCTCGGCGCAGAACCCGCTGTTCGCCCGCACCAACGCGCAATGGCGGGCCGCGGCCCTGGAATGGATGGCGACGCCGGATCGCAACAACGGGGCGATCATGACGTCGCTGTTGGTGGACGGCCGCCCGATCCACGGCGACCCGGGCCTGTCCGCGGTCGACCGGGTGTTCGCCGACGTCCGATTCCACCCCGGAACGATGCGACTGTTGCTGCAGGAGATGCTGTCCCGACGGGCCAAGCCACATGCGCTGCGGGAGGCGCTGCGAATTCGGCCGGAGCTGCTGGACATCAAGGCGGACGGGCTGCTGCCGCTGGTCAATCTCGGGCGGTGGGCGGCGCTGAGCGTCGGCTCGGCGGCGTTGCCGACGGTGGAACGACTCCGGGCCGCTGCCGGTTCGGAGATGCTGCCGGAGGACCGAGCTGCCACCCTGATCGAGGTGTTCGGCGAGTTGCAGCGGCTGCGCCTGCGTTATCAGCTGATGCAGTGGGAAGCCGGCGAGACGCCGACCGATCTGCTGGTGATGGAACGGGTTTCGCCGATCGACCGCAGCATCCTGATCCAGGCGATCCGGGAGGTGGCGGCCGCCCAGCGGCGGATGGACAACATTGCGGTGTACGTGCCGGTGGACGAGTGGGCGACGCGTCAGGGCGCGGGTTCCTGACGCGTCGTCCTCAACCTCCGGCCGGG
>JBIOVW010000557.1:0-5793 GCA_044867945.1 Nakamurella sp.
GGCGAACGCCTGCATCGATTCGGCGCAGCCGATACGGGAAACCAGCGGCCAGGTGGCCGGGTCCGCGCTCACCGGCTGACACATCCTTGAGGCGAGTTGCTGCCGCCGTACCCGGTCGACGCTGGACCCGGCGGCGGCCGCGATGTCCGTCTCGTTGGGTGTGCGTTGCAGATGCTGGGCGAGTTCCTCCTGGACGGCCTGATGCAGCGCCCGGTCTTGCTGCAGCGACCGCGGCATCCTGATCGGACGGCACTGATCTCGGAAGTACCGTTTGATCTCTCCGTCGATCGTCGGGATCGCGAATTGGATCAGGGTCGGGTCCAACTCGGGTCGCCACCGGCGCACCGCCTTGCACAGGCCGAGTCTGGCCAACTGCACAAGGTCGTCCTCCTCCACGCCGCGGCCGCGGTAGCGCCGGGCGACGCAGTCGGCGTACCGGCGGTAGCGCTCCATGACGGCCGACTCGCAGCGCTGTACCATCCGCGGATCACCGGCTCGCCGAGCCGCCGCCAAGCGTTGCAGGGTCACCTCCCGGACCGGAGGTTCGGCCACGGCCAACGCGACGTCGACGCCGACAGATGCGGGAAACGGTTCGAGTAGCCCAGCCATAACAGACGTCCCGATTTCGGGGTAGGTCGCTGGCACGTGGCTGAACCAAGACACTTGCATCCTGCCCCCGTTCGACGCCCCGACGCAACTGCTACGGATCAGTTCCGTCCGCCGAATAACCTGTGCAACGGGAGGTTTCGACTAGGCGCAGGCACGCCCAAGGAGGATCCCCGCTCAAAATTCGAACCGGCGTACCCGCGTCCGTCGACGGGTCGATATCAAATGGCCGGCGTCGATAGCTCAGCTCAGCACTGAAGCGGTACCGCAATGTGCTCCGAACAGCCTGTACCCGGGCGGCCGGCCGGTAAACGTAGAGGGGTTCGGTTGCTGCAGGCGAGGATCAGTGTCGAACGCACATCAGCCTCCTGATCGGGTAAACAAACGGTTTCGGACGATGCACTCGAGCTGCGGCGGACAGCAGCGGGGTGACCCGACGTGGGATCCGACGACGGTGGAACGACCAGACAGTGGACAGACCCGGCGTGACCATGTGCACCGAGCGCTGCTATCCGGGTTCCTCATCGAGGTGCTGGACACCGACGGCCCAAGTGACCGTCGAGTGCCGCGGTGCAGGATTTTGAGCAGGACGCCGCCGACCGTCTCGGCGGCTCACATGCGCGTCGTCCGCAGCGACGCTCAGGACCGGGTTCGCGCGTCTCGGTGTCATCGGCGAGGGATGCATGGACGACACAGATGGCCGGCCGGCAGTTCCTTGAAGAGAAGAAATGCGTTGATCAACCGATCAACCACGCCCGGCTCGCTCCGCACGCCGGCAGAGACCTTGCTCAGCGAAGTTCGGTGAGCTCCACGCTGTGGTCCTGGCACGGTGCCCGGAGGACCGTCGCGGTGACCCACCCGTCCAGGAGCAGGGCGCGTCGGTGTCCTTGTCGCGTTCGGCGTGGATTTCGCTGAAGGTCAAGGTCAGGTAGCCCGCCCCGGCCTCGCCGATGTCGGCCTGGACGGCACCGAACGCGGCCAGGCGAGCCGGTCGGATCCCACGCAGCTGGTCCGGTGGCACGTTCGGCGCGTTCAGGTTCAGGACCCGCCCGGGTTCTCCGAACCGCAGCAGCCAGGCCAGCCCGTGCCGGGCGACGTCTTGAGCGGTGTCCCATTCGTCGGGTTCGCCGATGCCAGCGAGACCGCCATGGCTCGGGCGGCGTGGCTGGCCGCGGTGAGCGCCGCCCCGACGGTTCCCGAGTGCAGGACCGCGTGTCCGGTCGTGGGGCGGTGATTGATGCCGGACAGCACCCGCTCCGGCACGTGGTCGAACGCCCCGCGGCAAGCGACGAAGGCGATCAGCGCCGGCGAGGCCTCTACCCCGATCCGGCGGACGGCGCCGGTGTCGCCGGTCGGTCGGCATTCGTGAGCACCAGCCGGCCCTCGGCTTCGACCGCGGTCAGCGAGGCGCTGCTGCCGCTGTACTCGGTGTGCGGTGCGGCCACCAGAACGTCCAGCCGGGCGTTCACCGCGACGGCGGCGAGCCGATCGATACCCATGGTGTCGACGCCGTCGTCGTAGGTGCAGCACGGACGTCACCCATCGCTCTTTCGTCCACCGGTTGGACACGGATCCGTTCGGCCACTTGCTCCGCCGCCGTCCGCAGGCCGGTTCCCAAACCGCGGCGGGTGATGTTCAGTGCCCCGGCGGCGACCCCCAGCCGCAGTGCCGCAACCATGTCGGCTCCGCGGGCCAGTGCGGTGGCCAGTCCGGCGGTCATCGAGTCGCCCGCCCCGCGGGGCTCGACCGGGCTCAGGGTCGGTGCCGCGGCCTGCAGCAAGGCCCCATCGATCACCGACAGCGCCGGTTCAGCCGCCCGCGACACCACAACGTGCTCGGCGCCCGCCGCCATCAGCTCCCGGATGGCAGTGTCCAGCTCCGGCACCGAGCCGGACCGGGCGCGGCCGCCCGCGATGAGCTGCTCGTGGCTAATCTTCAGCACCGACACCCCACCCTCGAGCAGGGCCGTCACCACCGCCCCGGACACGTCGGCCACGACGGACACCCCGACCGCGCGCAGGTCGGTCGCCAGGCGGGTGTAGGTGTCGGCGGGCATCAGATCGGGAATCCGAGGCCTGGAGAGCGCCGCGTCGGCCGCCCGCATCCCGGCGCCCAGCGCCCAGCGCGACGCTGTACAGCTCATCGACGTCATGCCGGATCAGCGGTTTTGGGCCACCTCGGCAAGCCTGGCCCGGTTCCCGCTGCGCCGGTCATGAACGTACACACCGTTCTCGCCGGTCATCAGCGTGGCGCGGACCTCGAACGGCTCCCGGCGGAGAAGGGATGCGATCACATCGCCGGATTCGCCGAACGGACCGACCAGCAGCGGTTGCCCGCCGAGCGCGGCCACCATCCGGGCGATCCACACGCCCTGACCGCCCGCGTGCAAATGGATCTCGGGATCATTCTCGCCCCGCAGGTGCTCGATCGTCACCGTCAACAGCGGAGCCGGTTCGAAGACGAACACCACGCCGGACCGCGCCGTTGACCCGCCAGATGTCATCAGCCGATTCCATCCCCTCAACCCGAACGCGGGTTACCCTGACCACGTCGGCGGTCCGATACGGACGGACCGTGTGACGCGCGGAACGCTGCCGATCTGGACAGGTGGATCACCGATGTTCGGTGAGATCCTCGCGGTTATCACCTCGCGCCTCGGCGCCTGTGGGTGAGCAAGCGATTCCTGGCCTGGTCAGCGGTCCAGGTCGGGGTGTTCGTCGCAGTGTCCGTCGTGGGGTGCGTGCCAGTGCCCATCGTGCAGGTAGTCCAGATGGTGGTCGTGGGGAACGGCACGGTGGCCGCACTCTTGCCCGTGGACGTGGACGCGGTCGTGCTCACTCGGGTCGTGCATCCGATGCTGCAGCTGGTTTGTCAAGATCATTCACCTTCCCGGCAAGATCGATCAGCTGACCGGCGCCGTCGGGCGACCACGGCTCGAGGGGGGTCAGCGTCCAAGACAACGACCGTTCCGGCGACAACGATGCCCACTGTTCTCCCGGGTGGGCGGGCCCGTCCCGGCAATGTTCTGAGTGGACGGTCGGCCTGGTCGGCTCCGGGTTGAACCGGCCTGGATGCGCTGCGGCTCGGGCCCACGAGCGCCTGCTGGCTTCCAAGGTGCCGACCGTTTCACCGGGCTATTTGTGGGCACGGTCGGTCAAACAGCTCGGCCGACCGGACCGTCAGCAACGGCCCGCGGCCTCCCCGTTCAGATTGGGGGTGGATCGGGTATCGACGCCGACGTCACGCGCGTTCGGCGCGCGGACCGGAGAACAGATACGCGTCCGACCGGAGGCCAGTACGGACCGGAGCGGGGATCTGTTCGTCAACGGACCGGGCCGGCCGTCGGGCGAGCCGTCCCGGTGATCCGACGGCGTACTCCTGGTGGACGAGGATGCGTTCAGTTCGGCGTTGACACCAGCCGACCTTGCTTGGCCGTGGTGGGCGGATCACCCGGATGGACCGGGTTGGTGGGCACCGATGGTGCGGTCGACGAGGTCCTGGGCGATCTGGTTCAGGCGCACGTTCCGGCTCTGCGAGGCGCCGCGCAGGATCGCGAACGCCTCGCCGGCGGTGCAGTGGTGGGTGCCGATCAGGATGCCGATGGCCTGGTCGATGATCGACCGGGTGGACAACGCCTGCTGCAGCTGGTCGGTCAGGGTGATGTCGCCGTAGTTGCGCAGGGTGCCGGTGATGGCGACGGTGATGATCGTGACCAGTTGCGCGGCGGCGTCCTTGACGTTTTGCTCTGCGAAGGCGTGGGTGTGATCGGCGTACAGGTTCAGCACCCCGACGCCGCGGTCCCGGACGATGAGCGGGCTGGAATAAGTGGCCTCCACGCCCAGCGCCCGGACCTGCGGCGGGTAACCGTCCCAGCGGGTCTCGACGGACATGTCGGGCACGTCGACGATCTCCCGGGTGCGCATCGATTCCAAGCAGGGGCCCTCGTCGAGGTCGTATTGCCGTTCGTCCAGGACCGCACCGAGGGCGTCGGCGGTGGCGACGGTGACAACCCGGTTGCCGTTCGCGACGGTGATCCCGGCGGTCAGCACGTTCGGCACGATGCGGGTACCGGCCTGGGCGAGTTGCTGCATCACCGTCTGAAACGAGTCGGTGTCCAACAGCAGCCCGGCCAGTTCGGTCAACGCCGCCGACAACCGGTCACTGCCGCCGCCGGCGGACGCGGACAGCGAGGTGGACGGCTCACGCGATGCAGCCATCGGGATCGATCCCCGGGAAACCGGGCCCGCGCAGGGCACGGACCGGCGTTGACCGTTGCTATGCGTTCGCCAAGAACGGTGCCGCGGTCATCCGGAGCAGGAGGGCGTCCTCAGTGACTCCAGCGTGCCACGAATTCACGATCGTCATCCGGCCACCTCGACCGAATCGGTGTCACCAGGGAGGGCACCGTGGTCACGGGGCCGAGGGCGGCCGCGGGCGTTGGGGAGGTCCCCGGTGAGCAGGACGGTATCGGCCATGATTCGAAGCCTGGTATTGGTGATCGAGCTGACCCGGGCCAGTTCCCGGAACGCCTGCCCCTGGGTGAGCCGGCGGCGGGCCATCAGGATGCCGACCGCGGCGCCGATCCGCCGGTTCGACTCGACCGCCAGTTGCAGACTTTGCGCCTCGTTACTGGTCACCCGCAGCTGCTGGGCCAGCCGTTCCCGGTCCAGCAGCAGCACCGTGCCCTCGACCATGGACTGCACCAGCGCCGCGTCGGCCGAGGTCGGGGCGTACCCGTCGTCCCACCGGCACACCACGAACCCCCGGTACACCGGCGAGGTCGCCGGGTGGGTGGCGAATCTGGCGGTGACCCGGTCCGGGCCGATGAACGGGCCGGTCGCTCCGTCTGTGCTGGCCTGCCACCCGTGCGGCGAATCCCCGATCGGCTGGGGCCGGTCGCCGTCCGAGGTCGACCGTTGAAAACGCATTCCGCCCGCGCGGCCGGCGGTGAATAGGTCCACCTTCACCGCGTCGCACACCGCCGGCAGCAGCACCCCGGTCAACCGTTCGAACATCATCATTCGGGGATCCGGCCCGGCCGCCAGCTGCCGCGCCCGGTCCACCGCGGCGGCCACATCGACCCGGACGCGACCACGCCGGGCGTCGAACCCGGCCGCCACCCTGGTCTGCCCGTCACCGGCACCGGCCGCGGCGTCCCCGCCGGTCGGGGCGCCGTGGCCACGGCCG
>JBIOVW010000558.1:0-3841 GCA_044867945.1 Nakamurella sp.
ATGCGCTCATCGTCAGACCGCCGCGGCCGCGTGGGCGCGGACCCGGAACACGTCCGGGACACTTCCGACGCCGGCGGCCAGGTCGGCGGCCAGCTCTCCGATCAGCGGGGCGAACTTGCCACCGTGCCCCGAGCATGCCGACACGACGGTGATCGCATCGGCCCGGTCGAACACGAAGTCGTCGGTCGGGGTGTTCGTGAACAGACATGTGGTTTCGGCGTAGGGCTGGGGGTCGACCCCGGGCAGGGCCTGCTCGGCGTAGTCGACCAGACGCGCCCGGGCGGCCGGGTCGACGATCCCGTCGCCGGCCAGCGCGGAGGGGATCACCCGGCCGCCGTTGAACTCGGCCACCTTCTGGCCGCGAAATTCGGCGTCGCGGCCACCGGGCAGCCCGTAGGTCTCGATGTCCGGGCCCTTGTAGATGAACGTGGGCCACGGCGGGTAGGGCTGCCCGTCCGGATCGGCCGGCCGGTAGGGGAAATGCACGGCCTGCTCCTGGCGGACCTGCAGCTGCGGGAACAGGTTGAGGAACGCCGACGGCAGGGCCAGGTCGGCGAGTAGTGGGGGGAACCAGCCGCCGGCGGCCACCACGATGTTGGCGGCCTCGACGGTGTCGCCGTGCTCGGATCGGATGCGGTAGCCGCCGGCGATCGCGTCGACGCCGCTGACCGTCCACTTGGTTCGCAGCTGTGCATTTCCGGAGGCCACCGCCAGATCGAGCATGGCCCGGACTGTGGAGATCGCGTCCAGCACACCGGCACCGGGGTGCCATAGCACCTCGGTGGTGAACGCCAGTTGTGGCCACCGGTCGTGTGCCTGCGCGGGCGGCAGCAACTCGTGCTCGACCCCGGCCGCAGCCAGGTTGGCGGCCAGCAGTCGCGGGTTGCGCAGCGCCCCGTGATCAACGCAGCCAGTCGGTGTGATCAACGTGGTGCCGCTGCGGCGTTGCAGCTCGTCCCAGCCGGTTTTGGCGCGGACGACGAGATCTGTGTACAGCTGGTCGGAGTAGGCGTACCGGAAGATGCGCGCCGATCCGTGTGAGCTGCCCCGGTGGTTGCCGGGCTCGGTCCGCTCCAGCACGACCACCTGGTGCCCGCGCTGCGTCAGGCGCCACGCGGTGGCCGCCCCGGCCAGGCCGGCCCCGATCACGACGAACTCCTCCAACGGTTCACTTCCTCCCCACAACCCAGGTCAGTTGTGAAAGTCGTTGACGAGTACGGCAAGCCAATGCGCACCGGGTGCGCTCACCGGAGCGGAACAGCGCCGCCCCGAGCACTGTAGCGAAATTGTGATACCTGTGAAAGAGTGCGCCAGAAATTTCATCCAACTGTCACGCCTGCGGTTCCTGCGTCCCGTCCGGATGGTTCACCGATCGGCCGCACGGGGGGCGTCGGCTTCGGTACGAAGCCCATCCGAAGGGCCACATTGCCATCCGGTCAACGTTGGAACTTTCTTTCGGCTCAGCCGTGTTATCTCATATTCGATCTGATTCAGTACTCCCTATCGATCGCCCTCCCCGGGGCCGCCGCCCACCCGGTCCGGGAGTCACAGATCAGAGGAGCTGGCCTTGACGATGAACTTCAGGACCAAGACGCCGCCGGTGCCGACATCCGGAAGCGTGGACGTTGCCGGCCTTGGCAAGGCCTACGGACAGCATGTCGTTCTCACCGACGTCGACCTGCACGTGAGCGAGGGTGAGGTGGTCTCGATCATCGGCCCGTCCGGTGCAGGAAAGAGCACCTTCCTGCGGTGCCTGAACTACCTTGAGGAACCGACCGCCGGTGTGATCACCATCGGTGGTGCGAGGGTCGACGCCGGCCAGAAGCCGGACAAGGCCAGCCTTGATCATCTGCGCCGGGTCACCGGCATGGTTTTCCAGAGTTTCAACCTGTTCCCGCACCTGACCGTGCTGGAGAACATCTCGCTACCCCAACGCAAGGTGCTGGGCCGCAGCAAGCAGGAAGCGGCCGAGGTCGCCCACACCCTGCTCAAGCGGGTCGGCCTGGCCGAGAAGGGCGACGCCCACCCGTCCCGGCTCTCCGGTGGCCAGCAGCAGCGCATCGCAATCGCGCGGGCCCTCGCCCTGGCGCCCAAGGTGATGCTGTTCGACGAGCCGACATCCTCGCTGGATCCCGAACTCGGACTGGAAGTCCTCGCCGTTATGCGTGATCTGGCAGGCGAGGGCATGACCATGATTGTGGTGACCCACGAGATGCACTTCGCCCGCGACGTGTCCGATCGGGTGATGGTGATGGCCGAGGGTGGGGTGCTGGAGATCGGCCCCAGCGAACAGATCATGACAGCACCGGCCCACGAGCGCACCAAGAAGTTCCTGCGCGCCGTCCTGGACCGGTGACCGGCATGGTCTCCCAGATCGCATCCGGCATCGGCCTCACCCTGCTGGTGACCGGGTTGTCCCTGCTGTTCGGCGGCATCCTCGGATTGCCGCTGGTCGCCGCCCGGCGATCGCCCCGCGCGCTGCTGCGAGGAGTAGCAACCACCTACATCAACGTCGTCCGGTCGGTGCCGCCGATCACCTGGCTGTTCCTGATCTACTTCGGTTTTCCGCAGTACGCCCTGAGGCTGAGCACCAACGGAGCGGCGATTCTCGGTTTCTCGATCATCTCCTCCGCCTACCTGGCCGAGGCCTACCGGGCCGGTCTGCTGAGCATTGCCGAGGGGCAGTGGAAGGCGGCCAGCGCCTTGGGCATGAGCTTTGTGAACCGGACCCGTTACATCATCACCCCGCAGGCCTTCCGGGTCTTCCTGCCGATCATCGCGGCTTTCGCGATCGCCCTGCTCAAGGATTCCGCGCTGGCCTCGACGATCGGTGTGCACGAGATCACCTACCAGGCGAACCTGGCCGCCAAGACCAGTCACAACGGTCTGGTCGCGTTCACCATCGCCGGTCTGATCTACATCGCCATCAGCCTGCCGCTCGCCGTGGTGACGCGGCGCATCGACCGGACGATGCGCACCCGAATCGAGGTGGCGTGATGACCTTCCTGAGCCAATGGACGGACTGGATCCCGGACCTGGCGCCCGGATTGCTGGTCAGCATCGAGCTGACCGCGATGTGTCTGCTGCTCGGCATGCCGTTCGGCCTGCTGCTGGCCCTGATGATCGAAAGCCCGTACCGAGCGCTGCGAGTCAGCGCCTACGCTGCCGTCGAGATCGGCCGCGGCGCCCCCGCCCTGGTCCTGCTGTACCTGCTGTACTTCGGTCTGGCCGAAAGCGGCGTCTCCCTGACCGCCTTCGTCACCGCGGTGATCTCGCTGGCCTGGACGACCGGCGCCTACTCGAGCGAGATGTTCCGGGCGGGCATCGCGTCGGTGCCCCGGGGGCAGCAGGAGGCCGCGATCACCAGCGGCCTGGCCGGCTGGACCGGCTTTCGGCACATCATTCTCCCGCAGGCCTTGCGTATCTCCACACCACCGCTGGCCGGCCTGGCCATCACGATCTTCCAGGCCAGTTCGCTGGCCTTTGCCATCGCCGTGCCCGAGTTGATGTCCAAGGCATACGCCCTGGGCGCGGTGACCTTCCAGTACCTGAGCGTGTTCTGCCTGACCGCGGTCATGTACGGAATCATCACGCTGGTCGCGCTTGGCTTCGTCCGGCTTGCCGAACAACGCCTGAGTCGACACCTCTAGCGGCACCATCCATTCCGCGCCGCCACCTATCCCGGCCCTTCCCCACCCGTTTGTCGAGAGGAACCATCCATGACCCAGCTCCCGCGCTCCCGCCGCCGCACGGCGATCGGCGCGACCTCCGTTGCTGCCGGCCTGATCCTGGTGTTGGCGGGCTGCTCGTCCGGCTCGTCCAGTGCGTCGGGCACCGCCGC
>JBIOVW010000559.1:0-2385 GCA_044867945.1 Nakamurella sp.
GTACTTCTCGCCGCGCTCGACAGCGACGCGGTAGCTCTCTCGAGTCACCGCCACCACCTCCGACCCAGCTTTGGTTCGCACTCTTTGTAGACCTTCTCGACCAGTTTCGGATCGAGTTCGGTGTGGCGACCGATCGGGATTTTCAGGCCATCGAGTGAGTAGATGTCGTGGTTGCCGCCCCGACGGTCGAGTTCCCAGGTCAGCCCAGCCCGCTCGGCTGGGTCGCCGATGGCCCGGATCACATCTTGCGCTTCGGCACCAGTGTAGTCTAATTGAAATAGACGCGCGATCGTCTACTTCGATTAGACGGATTGTGTCACGCGGCCAGAGCTTGTCGCCGTCGGCCTCACGGCGGCGGCGCCGCTCCCTGGTGCCGGAGGTAGGCCAGCACGGCCAGCACGCGGCGATGCGATCCGGGGTCCTCCGCCAACCCGAGCTGCTGAAAGGCCTTGGTGATGTGCGCCTCGACGGTCCGCTCGGTGATGTGCAGCCGGCCGGCGATGGCCTGGTTCGACAGCCCCTCGGCGACGAGTGCGAGCACCTCGGTGGCTCGCGGGCTGAGCTGGTCGAGCGGGTCGGACTTGCGGCGCCGTCCCAGCAGCCGGGACACGATCGTCGGGTCGACGACCGTCTCGCCCCCGGCGATCCGCTGCACGGCGTCGATCAGGACCGCACCGTCCGAGATCCGCTCCTTGAGCAGGTATCCCACCCCGGCGGGGTGGTCCTGGATCAGCCGGATCGCGTAGCTGGGTTCCACGTACTGCGAGAGCACCAGTACCCCGATGCCCGGATGGGCCGCCCGGATATGTTGCGCCGCAACCAGTCCCTCGTCGGTGTGGGTGGGCGGCATGCGGATGTCGACCACGACGGCGTCCGGACGGAGCGATTCCACCTGGGCGAGCAGCCTTTCGCCGTCGGTAGCCTGGCCCACCACGTCATGCCCGCCCAGCTCGAGCAGGTGCGCAATTCCCTCGCGGGTCAGCACGGCGTCGTCGGCGACGATTATTCGCATGGCAACTCCGCTCGCAGGTGCCGGTTCTCCAGGTGCAGGATCCCACCGGCGGCGCCGACCAGATCCTCCAGCCGGACCGGGCAAGCCACAGCCACGCCGTCGATGTCGACGATCAGCGCGTGGTTCGACCTGCGAATGGCGATCGTGAGGTCATCCGCCGGCCCGGCTGCCGTGAGCACCTCCACGACGGTCAGGTAGGCGGCGCGTTCGGTCGCGGCCGGCAGCAGCCGTTCGTCGGGCAGGCAGGTCAGCTCGACCGGCACCTCGGCGCGGTCGGTCAGGGTCCAGACCGCGGCCGCCAGCCCCGATTCGTCCAGGATGGCCGGGAATATCCCGTGGGCGATGTCGCGCAGGTCCGCCAGCGCGGCCGTGGCCTGCGCAAGTGCCACATCGAGGGCGGCGTTCCGGCCCTGATCGGTGCCGGTGGAGCGGGCGAGCCGCAGTTCGAAGGTCACGGCCAGCAGTCGCTGCTGGGCCCCGTCGTGCAGGTCCCGCTCGATCCGGCGGCGGGTGTCGTCGGCGGCCTCGACGATCCGGCCGCGCGCGGCGCGCAGGGCCTCGAGCTGCGCCAGCACCCGCGCCATCAATCGTTCGTTGTCGATGGCCAGCCTGGCTGCCGGTCCGATCTGGGCGGCGAGCTCCTGATCGCCGTATAGCGCACGATCATGGTTGATGACAGCGACCGGACTGCCGCCCCGGACGATAGACGTGCTGGCCCGGTTCGGATCCGTTCTCGGGTCGACCCGCCGCCCGGCGGCGTCCACGAACTCTCCGGAGTCGGGCAGCCAGTATGCGACGGTGAGGTATTTGTCTCCCAGTGACCGCGCGAGGCTGGACTGCAGCGCGCCGACCGCGGGCGCGGCGGCCAGGTCGTCGGCCAACCTTGCCACGGCACTGCGGCGATGTCGCTGTTCGAGCAGCACCCACACCAGGGCGACCGCGACCAGCGTCAGCGTCGTTGCCCTGAGATAGAAGATCGCCAGAAAGGCTGCGCTACCTGGACTTTCCGCCGGCTGGCCGAGCAGCGCCGCCGCGTGGACGGCCTCCGCGATGTTCGCCAGGAAGGCCGTGACCAGGACCGGCCAGCCGGTGCTGCGAGCCACCGGGCTCGCCACCGCGAGGGCTCGGACGGCGACCGCGGCCGCCACCATGCCGCCGACCAGGACCGTCCAGTGCCAATAGATCCCGATCCACCGCGCGGCCACCGGATCCGGCAGCACGACGAACACGTTGTCGGTGCAGTTGGACCAGCAGTCCGGATCCAGGAACGGGTCGCGCGTCACCGCGTAGACCGTGGCGGCCACGACCGTCACCAGGTAACCGATCGCAACCGTGCGCCGTCGAGCGGCCCCGATCAGCCGGCCGGACGGTGC